>JAIERD010000362.1 GCA_019747155.1 Pseudomonadaceae bacterium | reverse complement strand
TGACGCAGCCGTAACAGTCGCTCGGCAAAGCGCAGCAGGCTGGCCGGCGGGGTTAGCCGCAGTGGCGCCAACCAGGCCGGCAGCAAACACACCGCGCACAGGTAAGCGCCGAGCAAACCGGCCGCCGAGAACAGGGCGATCTGGGTCAGCGCCGGAAACGGCGTAAAGGCCAACGCCAGATAACCGATCAAATTGGTGCCCAGGCTCAGGCTCAGGCCCGGCAAAGTCGCCCAAAGTGCCGGCCAGCTGCGCCACGCCGGCATGCTCCAACTCTTGCTCAAATAGTGCAGCGGATAGTCGGCGGCCACCCCGATCAGGCTGGCACCGAGCACCAGGGTCAGCGCATTAATCTGCCCAAACACCAGCACGCAGGCCGTGCAACCGGCCAGCAAAGCCACCGCCACCGGCAGCAAACTGAGCAGCACCCGCCAACGGCGAAACGCCAGCAACAGCAACAACAAAGTGCCCAGCGTCGCGCCACCGCCAATCCAGCTGATCTCGCCAGCGGCCTTGGCCTGGCCGGCGGCGGCATACAGCACGCCGCTGGCCGCCAGCAACTGGCCGCCTTGGGCAGTTACAACCGTGCGCGCCTGAGCCACGGCGGCGGCAATTGCCTTGGGCGCCTGCAGATCAAAGGCATCCCCGGCGGTATGGGCGCGCAGCAGCGCCCAGGTCATGCCCTGGCTCTCCAGCAGCAGCACGCCGCTGCTCAGATCGGCCTGAATCCGGCCATGGGGATTCAGGCCTTGCTGCGCCCGAGCGCCCAGCCCCAGCCAGTCTTGCTCCGGCGGCAGCAGGCTGCTGGCGGCGAAGGTGTCGAATAATTGCGCGACCCGTTGTTGGATAAACAGCTCGGGGCGGGCCAGCAACATTTGCCGATCGGCCAGTGGCAGCAAATCCAGTCGGCTGCCACGCAATTGCTGACGGATCGCTTCGAGGTCGGCCTGCAAGCTCCACTGCACCCGATCAAACTGCGGCAGCTGACGCCATTGCTGGCCGAGCTGCCCAGCCAGGGCGATAGCTTCGGCGCGCTGCGGATGGCCGACCAACAACAGCACCTCACGGCTCAGTGGCTCCTGCATGCGCTGCTCGGCTTGCTGCACCAACGCATCGCTGCTGCCGGCCGGCAACAGCGCCAGCATGCTCGCCGCCACTGGCGGGCCGTTACGCCATTGCCAGGCGGCGAGCAACAGCAAAGCCAGCAGCAGCACGGCAAATAGCCGTGGCAGATTGCGTTCCAGCGCCGGGCGATTAAGGGGCAAGGGTTGCTGGCTGCGCTCCAAGGGCTGATCTTCAAGGGGCAAAGTCGCGACGCTCCTGCTCAGTCAGCTCGCTGCCGGGTTGGGTCGCCGGCATCAACAGCAGCGTGCTGTCGCCCTGCACTTCCCGCAATTCGATGCGCTCAACCAAGGCGCCGCCCTGAATTTGAATGGCGCTGAAAATCTGCTTGAGCAGCAACGAGCGTGGCTGCAGTTGCAGCTGCCAAGCCTCTGCCGTGCCCTGTAAGTGCAAGTCAAAGTCCCGCGCCAGGCCTGAGTGATCGCCCTTGAGTACCGCCAAAAACAAGCGGCTCTGCTGCGCCGCCACATCCTGCCCCGGCTGTTGCTGCCAGCCCTGTGGGCTGCGGCGGGCGATGCCGTTGGCGTCGATGCGGTAGTCCTGCTGCACTGGGCTGTGCAAAAACCACAGCAAGCCGAGTTCGCGGGACAGCACAAATTGGCCTTTGCTGGTCAGCGGCAGCGCTAAGGCGCGCAGGTGCTTCTCCTGAATAAAAGGCCCACGCACCAGCGCCGGCTTGGCCAGCTGAGCGCTCAGTTGTTCGAGGTCGAAGGCCTGGGCCTGGCCGGCGCAGAGCAGCGCAAAGCTGATCGCGATCAACCGTAGGGTGGGCTTCAGCCCACCATTGCCGCAATACCATACGCGGTGGGCTAAAGCCCACCCTACGATGCGGCGGTGCGCACTCATGCGAGTGCTTTCTCGACCGCAGCCAGCAACACCCGTGGCGAAGCCAGTTGCATCTCGCGACTGGCAATCTCTACCGCCACCTGCACGCTGCTGGCGCGGGTCAGGCGTTCACCGCTGGCCACATCGCTAATCAGGTAATTGATCTTCAGACGGTTTTCCCACTCGATCAGGTCGGCGCGCACCTTGATCCGCTGGCCAAACTGGGCGCCGCGCACATAGCGCAGCTGCAGGTCGATAATCGGCCAGGCGTAACCGCTGGCGCGCATCTGCTGATAGTTATGGCCGAGTTTGTCGAGCAGCGCGCAGCGGGCGACTTCCAGGTATTTGACGTAGTGGCCGTGCCAGACCACCTCCATCGAGTCGACATCGAAGAACGGCACCTCGAACTCGATCTCCGCCTGCAATACGCCTTTGCTACGCATATTGATGAACTCCAGCCGCGCACAAATCAGGTAGGAGCCAGCTGGCTGGCGATCCGCTACGACACCAAAGCATCGCCAGCAAGCTGGCTCCTACACATAGCTGCGTTTTACGCATACAGACTCCAATGCTGGCTGCGGATGCGCGTCAGGCACAGGCGCAATTCGCCTTCCAGGGCGCGGTCCTCGATCACCGGCGGGAAGTCCTCCTTAAGCTGTGCATGCATCAGTGCCAGAGCCGCCGGCAAGGCCCGCAAAGCGTCACGCTGACGCAGCCACACGCCTTGATTGGCGGCCAGCAAGGTGGCGGCCGCCACCTGTTCGGTCAGCTCCAGGCTGCGCAAGGCATCGCGGGCGGCGATGGTGCCCATGCTGACTTTGTCTTGGTTATGGCATTCGGTGGAGCGTGAGAACACGCTGGCCGGCATGGTGTTTTTCAAGGCTTCGGCGGTCCAGGCGCTAGCGCCGATCTGCACCGCCTTGAAGCCGTGATTGATCATCGCGGTGGCGGCCGGCGCGCCGGACAAATTGCTCGGCAGGCCGTGGTTGTAGCGGGTGTCGACCAGCAGGGCCAACTGCCGATCGAGCAGGTCGGCGACGTTGCCGACCAGGTTCTTCAGGCTGTCCATGGCGAAGGCAATGTGCCCGCCATAGAAGTGCCCACCGTGCAGCACGCGGCCGGCCTCGGCATCGATCAGCGGGTTGTCGTTGGCGCTGTTCAGCTCGGTTTCGATGAACTGGCGCAGCAAGCCCAGGCTGTCGGCCATCACCCCCAACACATGGGGCGCGCAGCGCAGCGAGTAGCGATCCTGCAGGCGGTGCAAGGGCGCGGTTGGCGCGTCGATGGCCAGGTCCGCACGAATCCAGGCGGCCACCTGCATCTGCCCCGGATGGGGCTTGGCGGCGAATAGGCGCTCGTCGAAGTGCTCGGGATTGCCCTCCAGCGCCAGCACGTTCAGCGCGGTAATCCGGGTCGCCAGCTTCAGTAGATAATCGGCGCGGGCGAAGGCCTGGCAGGCCAGGGCGGTCATCACCGCAGTGCCATTCATCAGCGCCAGGGCTTCTTTGGGGCGCAGTACCAGCGGTTGCCAGCCCAGCTCGGCGTGCACCTCGGCAGAACTGCGTTGCTCACCGCGAAACAGCACCTCGCGCTCACCGGACAGGGTCGCGGCCACATAGGACAGCGGGGTCAGGTCGCCACTGGCGCCCACCGAGCCTTCCTCGGGAATCAGCGGCAGCACGTCGTGTTCGAGAAACGCCTGCAGACGCTCCAGCAACTCGACCCGCACCCCCGACCAGCCTTGCGCCAACGACTGCAAGCGCGCCGCCAACACCGCACGGCTGGCCTCGGCGTTCAGCAACTGGCCCAGGCCGCAACCATGAAAGGTATACAGATGGCGCGGCAACGCCTCGACCTGATGCAGCGGCACCGCCACCACGCAGGAGTCGCCGTAGCCGGTGGTGACGCCATAGATCACCCCTTCGCGATCGAGCAGGCTGTCGAGAAACGCCGCGCCCTTAGCGATTTTCGCCCGATAGGCGGCGTCGGCCTGCAACTGCGCCGGCGCACGGCGCTGGGCCAGGGCGACTATCTGCTCGATGCTCAGCGGCGCTTCACCGAAGATTACCGGCGCAGGCTTATGGCTTGGATTGAGGCTGTTCATCGCACTTCCAAAAGGGATAAAAATTAAACCATTGGGCCGGTGCGCTGAGGCAATGCTGGCCCAGGCGCTCGGCGTAACGCTGCACCCACTGGCGAATCACCGCGTCCCGCTCCGGGCGGGACCAGTGCACGCTGGCGGCAAAGGGTTCGAGTTGCAACTGATAGCGGCCGGCGATCTTCAAACAACTGAGCAGGTTCACCGGGCAACGCAGCAAGCCGGCCAACAGCCAAGGGCCCTGCGGGAAGGCGGCCGGCCGACCGAGAAAATCCACCGTCACATTGCGCCCGCCCTGCAAGGGTACGCGGTCGCCGGCAATCGCCAGCCACTCGCCGCGCTCTAGTCGCTCGGACAGTTGCAGCATGATGCCGGGGTCCAGCTCGCTGACCTGAATCAGTTGCAGATGGCTGGCGCCGGCCTCGCCCAGCAGGCGATTAAATTGCGCCGCGTGCTTGGTGTGCACCAGCACGTTCATCCGCACCTGCTCGCCCAGTTCGGCCAGCGCCCGGCTGACTTCCAGATTGCCCAGATGCGCGCAGACCAGCAGTTGCCCACGGCCACCCTGATGCAATTGGCTGCGTAGATCAGCCGGATCAAGCAGGCGAATCTCGGCCAGCGGCAACTTGCCATGCCAGACATCCAGCTTGTCCAACAGGCTGTCGGCAAAGGCCATAAATTGACGGAACACCGAGCGCCTGGTCGGGGCTAATTCGCTGCGACCGCTCCAGCTAGCCAGATTGCGCTGATACTCGGCGATGCTGTCGCGCGCCTGGCGGCCGAACAGGAAGAAGTAGATAACGATGGCGTACAGCAGCGGGCTGATCAGCCGCCGGCCCAGCAGCCGCAGCAGCGCGGCGGTGAATTTCATCAGCAAAAAGCTGCCGCGTTCGCGCTGGGCCGCCCAGTGCTGATCGCCTCGCTGCTGGTCTAGATTGCTCATCGCCAGCGCCGCCAGAAAATCAGTGGCGCGCGCAGCAACATGCCGAAAAATAGCTTGGCGTGCATCTTGGAAATCAGCACGTTGTCGTGCAGCAAGCGGAAATGCGACAGGCCATCGGCCGGGTAACGCACCCGAATCGGCAGCCACTGCATCGGCTGATTGCGCCAGCTCAGACGAACCAGAATCTCACTGTCGAAATCCATCCGCCGGCCGATGGCGACCGAGTCGATCAGCGCCAGGCTGACGGCCAGCGGGTAAACGCGAAAGCCGCACATGGAGTCGGGGATGCTCAGCGACAGGCTGTTGATCCACACCCAAATATGGGTCAGGTAGCGGCCATACAGACGGCCCTTGGGTACGCTGGCGTCGTATTGCGGGTAGCCGCAGATCAGCGCTTGCGGGCTGGCCTTGCTGGCAGCCAGAAATGCACCGAGACCTTGCAGGTCGTGCTGGCCATCGGCGTCCACCTGCAAGGCGTGACTGAAACCCAGGCGCGCCGCCTCGCGCAGCCCGGCCATCACCGCACCGCCCTTGCCCTGATTGCTCGGTAAACGCAGCAGATAGCAGTCGGGATGCGCCGCCAGCGCATCCATGACCGCCGCGCAGGCTGCACTGGAGCCGTCATCCACCAACAGACACGGCAACCTGGCCGCACGCAGTTGCGCG
>JAIERD010000436.1 GCA_019747155.1 Pseudomonadaceae bacterium | reverse complement strand
TGGCCTTGGCCAATTGTTGCAAGGCGTTTTGGTCGAACTCGGCCAGCAGCGGTTTGCCATCGCGGTCTAGCCGCGCCGCACCTTTTGCGTCGGTGAGCAGGCCGCCATCCTGATTGCCGACGGCGAGGATCAACAGTTGTAAATCCACCTGGGTGCTCGTCAGTAACTGGCGCAAGGCCGGCAGTTGTTGAGTGTCGGCGCCATCGCTAAACAGCACCAAGGTGCCCGGCGCTTGTTCGGCTTGCAGCAGGGCAATGGCTTGTTCGGTGACGGCCAGGGCGTTCTTGCCGGGGCTGTCGAGCAGGTCGGTGGCCAGCGCCTGGACGAAGCTGTTGAGCAGCTCGGGATCGTCGGTCGGCGGCAGCACCAAGTGGGCGCTGCCGGCGTACACCAGTAAACCCGTGCGGGCGCCCGCGCGGCGTTGAATCAGCGCTTGCAGCTTGTGCTTGACCGCTTGCAGGCGGGTCGGTGGCACGTCGCTGGCATCCATGGACGGCGATAAATCCACCGCCAGCATCAGCACCGCCTGATCCTGCACAAAGGGCGGGCGATCCTGTTGCCACGTCGGCCCGGCCGCTGCCAGCGCGCCGACCAGCAGCAGGGCACTGAGCAGGTAAACCGGGCGCAACTGTGGGCGCTCTTGCGGGTAAATCAGCAGATGCTTGAGCAGGTGCGGGGCAATACTGGTTCGCAGGTTATGCCCGGCCTGCCGCTGGCGGCGCCAGAACCAAGGCAGCCAGAGCGCCGGCAGCAACAGGCAGAGCCACAGCGGGCGAATAAAGTGCAGGGCATTCAGGTCGATGTCCATCAGCCGGGCTCCGTGCTGGATGCGGGGCGGTTGGAACGCTGGGCCGCCAACGCCGCCAGACTGTGCACCAGAGTCAGCAGCAACAGGGCAGCGCCCAGTGGTCGCCAGAACAAATCACGTTTGGGCTGATAGCTCAGGTGTTGCACCTCATGGGGCGTGAGCTGGTCGAGGGTGGCATACACCTGCGCTAACGCGGCGCTGTCGTTGGCCATAAAACTGCGCCCGCCGGTGGTCTTGGCGATCAGTTCGAGGACGTGGCGATCGACGCGATTCTCGCCGCTGGCGCTCGGGTCGCCGATGCCAATGCTGTGGATGCGGATGTGCTTTTGCGCGGCCAGGGCGGCGGCTTGATCGGGTGGGATGGCGCTGTGGTTGTCATTGCCATCGGTGAGCAGGATCAGGGTCTGGTCCGGCTGCTGGCTGTTTTCCAGCATCTTGATGCCCAGACCTATGGCGTCGCCAATGGCGGTGTTGGGCCCGGCCATGCCGATGCCAATGTCGTCCAGCAGAATCTTCAAGCTGGCGTGGTCGAGGGTTAGCGGCGCCTGCGGATAGGCGCCGCCGCCGAACACGATCAGGCCCATGCGGTCATTCGCGCGCTGGTCGATAAAGCCCTGCACCACTTGTTTGACGGCGGTCAGACGGTCGACCTGTTGGCCGTCGTTGCCTGTGTAATCGCGGGCCTGCATGGACTGGGAAATATCAATCGCCAGCAACAGGTCGCGCACCGGCTGGGTCTGTTGCAGCGGTGGTTCGACCCACACCGGGCGGGCCAAGGCAGCCAGCACCAGCAGCCAGACCAGCAGATTGAGCGGCAGTTGCCAGCGCCCGCGACTGATCCCGGACTTTACCGGGCTGACCCCGAGCGCCTGGCTGATGGCGCTGAAGAACGGCACCCGCAGCGCCTGCCGCGCTTCTCTATAGGCCGGTAGATAACGCCAAGCGAGCAAGGGCAGCGGCACCAGCAGCCACAGCCAGGGATAGTCAAACTGCCACATGGTGCTGCTCCAGCCAGAGCCGGCTGCTCGCCAGCAATTGTTTGATTTGCGCTGTCGGCAGACGTTGTAATTGCTGATCCGGGGCGTAGGCGAGCAGGGCCAGTTGCTGGGCAAAGTCGTCCGGCAGGCGGGTCGGGCTGCTGGCTTGCAGAAACTGCTGCCAGGCTTGGCCGCTGCAGCTGGCAACATCAGGTGGCTTGGGCATCGACAGGGCGGTGCGCTTGAGCAGTTCGGGCAACTGGCGCAACGCCGCCACGCTCTGCGCGGGCTCCGTTAGGGCCAATGCCAACCGGCTCAGTTCAGCCAGCGCCGCGCGGCGGTAACGGTTGCGCCGCCAGCGGTACAGGCCGCGACCGGCATAGCCAAGCCCCACGGCCAAGAGCAACAACAGCAGCGCCAGCCAACCCCAGGTTTGTGGCCAGTAACTGACGGCGGTGGGCAGCGGCAGGTCTTGCAGCTGAGAAATATTCGCGGGCGGGTTCATTGGCGACGTCCGTTTAGCTTGCCCAACTCGAAACGCAATTGCCCTAGGGTCGGTTCGCCGGTGCTGATCATCAGCAATGGAATCTGGCTGCGCCGCAGCAACTCGGCCACCTCGCGCAAGCGGCCGCTGGCGAATTCGCTGAGAGGTTGATGCACGTGCTTGCGGCCAATCGCCAGCTCCAATTGCAGCGCGCCCTGAGTGACCAATAAATGGCCGTTGCTGGGCAGTTTGAGCGCCAGCGGGTCGTAGACCTGTAGGGCCAGCACATCGTTATGGGCGGACAGTTCGCGCAGCAGTTGCAGGGTCTGCGCATTGGCCCCAGCAAAGTCGCTGATCAGGCAGATGAGTTGGTCGTGTGCGGCGTGCCGACGGCATTCCAGCAGCACTTTATTTAGCTGCTCGGCGCCGTCGATATGCGGGTTGTCGGCCGCCAGTGCCTGATTCTGCCGGACGATGCGGGCACAGAGTTGCTCGACTCGGCTGCGACTGCGCAAGGGCGCAATCCGCTCGATCTGCTGATCGTTAAACACCAGCCCGCCAACCCGGTCGCCGGCCTGCAAAGCCATCCAGGCACAGAGCGCGGCGAGTTCTGCGCCAGTGCAGGACTTAAAGCTGTATTGCGAGCCGAAAAACATGTCCATGCGTTGGTCGAGCACGATCAGCGCCGGGCGATCGCGCTCCTCGCTGTAGCTGCGCACGAAGGGCTTGCCCAAGCGCAGGGTGGTGCGCCAGTCGAGATGGCGCAGGTCGTCGCCGGGCTGGTAGCGGCGCAGCTCCTCAAAGTTCAAGCCGCGCCCGCGCAGGCGTGACTGATGCTGGCCAGCCAGCAGGCTGGCGTGGGGTTGGCGGCCGCTAAAGCTCAGGTGCCGAGCTGGCAGTTCCAGCCGCAATAGCTGCGCCATCGAGACATACACCAGGCCATCGCTGCTGTGTTGTGGAGCTTGCATGGGCGCGGCCTCAGGCGGGAATCGCGACCTTGTCGAGCAAGCGATTGAGTACCTGTTCGACGCTGATGCCATCGGCCACGGCGTCGTACGACAGCTGGATGCGGTGGCGCAACACTGGGTGCAGCACCCGGCGCAGATCATCCGGGCTGACAAACTCGGCACCTTCCAGCCAGGCATTGGCCCGCGCTGCACGATCGAGGCCGATCGCCCCGCGCGGGCTGGCGCCGAGGCTGATCCAACTGGCCAGCTCGGCGTCATAGTTGGCCGGGAAACGGCTGGCGTTGATCAGATCGACGATATAACTGTCGATGCTTGGCGAGACATGAATAGCGCCGATTTCCCGGCGCGCGGCAAACAGCTCATCCTGAGCCAGATGAAAGGCGGCGGGCGCTGGGGTGTACGTTCCTTGGCCACGTTCTTCCAAACGCAGTAGGCGTAGTACTTGGGCTTCATCGGCGGGCTGCGGGTAGTCGAGCAGCACCTTCATCAAAAAGCGATCCATCTGCGCTTCCGGCAGGGGATAGGTGCCTTCCTGCTCAATCGGGTTCTGCGTGGCCAGCACCATAAACAGCTCGGGCAGCGGGTGGCTGCTGCCGGCCACGGTAATCTGTCGTTCTTCCATGGCTTCCAGCAAGGCGGCCTGCACCTTGGCCGGGGCGCGGTTGATTTCATCGGCGAGGATCAGGTTGCCAAACAGCGGGCCGGGCTGAAACTGGATCAGGTTATGCCCGCCATCGCTGTGCAGCGCCTCGCTGCCGGTGATGTCGGAGGGCAGCAGGTCCGGGGTGAACTGGATGCGGCTCATCTGCGCATCCAAGTGCGCAGCCAGCGCCCGTACGGTGCGGGTTTTGGCCAAGCCGGGGAGGCTTTCCAACAGCACATGACCGTTGGCCAACAGCGCCAGCAACACTTGCCGAACCACCGCTTCCTGGCCCAATACGGCGTGGTTGATGCTGTCTTGCAGGGCAAGGATGCTGGTGCGGACGCTCATGGGGAAATCCTTGTTTTTAGTGGTTCCGGCTGGGGTTAAGGTTGGCAAAGACGCCCCCAAAGTTCAAATGCATTGTTTCTGCTGTTTAGATGCGTTTGTTGCATGGGATGGCTGGGCCAGCAATCTTTGTCGGTGGCGCAGGCATAATGTGGCGGATTAATCGGTGGATTGAGCCTTATGCGCGTTAGCTGGGATATTTTTTGCAGCGTGGTCGATAACTACGGCGACATCGGCGTGACTTGGCGTCTGGCTCGCCAGTTAGTAGCCGAGCAGGGTTGTGCGGTGCGCCTATGGGTGGATGATCTGGCGGCCTTCTGTCGCGTTTGTCCAGAGGCTGACGAACAGGCTGCAGCGCAATTGCAGCAGGTCGTGGAGGTACGTCGCTGGTGCGCCGATTGGCCACCGGTGGCGGCGGCCGATGTGGTGATCGAGGCTTTTGCCTGCCAGTTACCGGCGGCCTATATCGCGGCCATGGCGGCGCGCGGGCGGCCATCGCTGTGGCTGAATCTGGAATATTTAAGTGCCGAGGACTGGGTCGGCGGCTGCCATGCTTTGCCGTCGTTGCAGCCCAAGGGCTTGCAGAAGTTCTTCTTCTTTCCAGGCTTTAGCTCGGACACAGGCGGCCTGCTGCGTGAGGCCGGTCTGCTTGAGCGGCGGCGTGCTTTTCAGCAAGACCAGCAGGCGCGTCAGGCGTTTTTGTGCGGTTTGGGCGTGACGCCGCAGACCGATGCCCGACTTATCTCGCTGTTTGCCTATGAGAACCCAGGCCTGGCCAGTTGGCTGGATGTGTTGGCAACAGACGCCCAGCCCAGTCACTTATTGGTGCCTGAAGGGCGAATAGTGGCCGACTTGCTGAGTTGGTTGCAGCGCGATGCCTTGGCGGTCGGGACTGTGCTGGTGCGTGGCAGCTTGACCCTGCAAGTGCTGCCGTTCGTCAGTCAGGATGATTACGACCGGCTGCTGTGGAGCTGCGATTTTAATGCGGTACGCGGCGAGGATTCCTTCGTGCGGGCGCAATGGGCCGGGCGGCCGCTGCTCTGGCAGATTTATCCGCAAGCCGAAGATGCCCATCTGGACAAACTCGAAGCGTTTTTGGCGCTCTACGTCGCGGCTTTGTCGCCGGCGGCCACTGCTGCGTTACTGGCCCAGTGGCGGGCGTGGAGCAGCGGCGCAGCTATGGGGTCGAGCTGGCAGGCGTTGCTTGAGGTGTGGCCAGAGCTGACTGCACATGCCGAAAACTGGTGCTCGCAGCAGGCGGCGCAGACAGATCTTGCCACGGCGCTGGCGCAGTTTTACCGAAATTGGCTATGATACGCGGCGAAGAATTTTGTCTTTCCATCCATATCCGGACATTAGTATGAAAACCGCACAAGAAATGAAGCCCAACAGTGTGGCCCTGATCGACGGCCAACCTTGGCTT
>JAIERD010000319.1 GCA_019747155.1 Pseudomonadaceae bacterium | reverse complement strand
CAAGGAGTTTTACGAGAGGTCTACGCCGTAAGAGGTGCGCATTATAGGCCCTCAGATTGACACGTCAAGGCTTAATTTTGAACCGCATCCAACTTAAGGGTAATCCGCGCAAAAGCCTTCTTACCTGCCTGGCAGACATGTGTCGCACCGCAAGCAAAGACGAACTCACGATCGACTACCGCACCATCTATACGCACAGCGCCAGAAGCCAGCAAATCGCGAGCTGCTGCCGCGTTCTTTACCATCCCGGCTTTATTAAGCAGCGATGAGATAGGTAGATCTTCTGCAGAGGACAACTCAATCTCTGGCAAATCCTGCGGTAACTCACCTTCTTTCATGCGATTGCCCGCAGCGCGGTGCGCACTGGCAGCGGCCTCGTCACCATGAAAGCGCGCAACGATTTCTTCAGCCAACAGGATTTTGATGTCACGCGGGTTAGCGCCACGCTCAACGTCCTGCTTAAAGGTGGCGATCTCATCCATCGAGCGAAAGCTCAACAGCTCGAAATAGCGCCACATCAATGCATCAGGAATGGACACCAGTTTGCTGTACATAACTCCCGGCGCTTCCTGAATCCCGACATAGTTACCGAGCGATTTGGACATCTTCTTGACGCCATCCAAACCCTCGAGCAACGGCATGGTCAGGATCACTTGCGGCTCCTGCCCATAGGCGCGCTGCAGCTCGCGCCCCATCAGCAGGTTGAATTTCTGATCAGTACCACCCAACTCGATATCCGCACGCAGCGCCACCGAGTCATAGCCCTGAACCAGCGGGTAGAGGAACTCATGGATCGCAATCGGCTGATTGGTGGAATAACGCTTACTGAAATCGTCACGCTCAAGCATGCGTGCAACCGTGTATTGCGAGGTCAGGCGAATGAAATCAGCCGGACTAAGCTGATCCATCCAGGTGGAGTTGAACGCCACCTCGGTTTTTGCCGGATCCAGAATCTTGAACACCTGACTTTTATAGGTCTCGGCATTCTCCAACACCTGCTCACGAGTCAGCGGTGGCCGCGTAGCGCTTTTACCGCTCGGATCACCAATCATCCCAGTGAAGTCACCGATCAGAAACACCACCTGATGGCCAAGCTCTTGAAACTGACGCAGCTTATTAATAAGCACGGTGTGGCCGAGATGCAGATCGGGGGCAGTTGGATCGAATCCGGCCTTGATCCGTAGCGGCTGACCACGCTTAAGCTTCGCGACCAGCTCCGACTCGACCAACACCTCTTCCGCACCGCGTTTGATTAGCGCCAACTGCTCTTCAACCGACTTCATCACAGACTCACAACCACTCGAAAATAAAAGGGAACCAACCATACAAGATCGCGGACTAATTACAAGTTTTGCGCCACACGGCCGCCGGCAGGTGACACAAAGGTTGCTTCACCCACTCTTTGATTATATTTTAAGCAGTTAGTAGGACTTTTTACCTTTCGTTTCTTACATCTTCATTTTCGTTTTCATTATTTAAGAATCCTGCCCACTTATGACTGATAAAGCCAATAAGCCACCTTTGTACCCAAAAAACCACCTGCTAGCCGCCAGCGGCGTAGCAGCGATGCTGAGTTGGGGACTGCTGATTTTTCCATCTAGCCAAGTTGAAGCGATGCGTACATCGCTCAGTCTCGATCTAGGCGCCAGTACACAAGCAAACACTGAAGACCAAGACGCTACGCCTGCAATCGCAGTCACCACCAGTAACGCCGCCTCACCTTTTGCTCAGATTGATGGCGCCAGCACCGAAAGCTCCGCAGCTAATCTCGCTAACGCAACCGCCACCCAGGCCAACGACCCCGGCCGCAAAAGCATTACCGTTAGCAACGGCGATACGCTGTCGACCGTTTTTGCCAAGGTCGGACTAACGACTAACGACCTGCACGAAGCCGTGAATAGCAGCAAAGACGCCAAGAGTTTCAGTAACCTGAACGTCGGCCAAGTTCTGGAGTTTGACCTCTCGGCCAGCGGTCAACTGAAGCGCTTACAGAGCAAACTCAGCGATCTTGAAAGCATCAGTCTGGACAAAACCGCCCAGGGCTATGCCTTCAAGCGCGAACTGATTAAGCCTGACTTACGCGCCACCTATACCCGCGGCGTGATTAACAGCTCACTCTCACAATCGGCCCAGCGCGCTGGGCTCTCACACAGTTTGACGATGGACATGGCCAGCGTGTTTGGCTACGACATCGATTTCTCCGAGGATATTCGTGAGGGCGATGAGTTCGAGCTGGTTTACGAGCAAAAAGTCATCAAGGACAAAGCAGTCGGCACCGGCAACATCCTCTCCGCACGCTTCACTAACCGCGGCAAGACCTTTACTGCGGTGCGTTACACCAACAAACAGGGCAGCACCAGCTATTACACGGCCGAAGGCAATAGCATGCGCAAAGCCTTTATTCGCTCGCCGGTGGACTTTGCCCGCATCAGCTCGGGATTCTCGATGGGACGCATGCATCCCATCCTTAACAAGATCCGTGCCCACAAAGGCATCGATTACGCAGCACCACGCGGCACCCCAATTAAAGCTGCCGGCGATGGCCGAGTACTCTTAGCTGGCCGCCAAAGCGGCTACGGCAATGTGGTCATCATTCAGCACGGCAACAGCTACAAGACCCTCTACGGCCACATGCAAGGTTTTGCCAAAAACGTGCGCACCGGCAGCAGCGTAAAACAGGGGCAGGTTATTGGTTACATCGGCACCACCGGCCTTTCCACAGGTCCACACCTGCATTACGAGTTCCAAGTGAATGGCCGCCACGTCAATCCACTGAGCATAAAAACTGCGATGGCTGACCCTATCGGTGGTGCCGACAAACAACGTTTTATCCAGCAAAGCAAGCCACTGATGGCCCGCATGGACCAGGAAAAGTCCAGCATGCTGGCCCTGAATAAGCGCTAAGCAGCATGCCTCTATATCTTGGGGTTATGTCTGGAACCAGTCTCGACGGTTTCGACATCGCCCTGATTGAGCAAAATGATCACTGCCGCCTGCTCGCCAACCACTATCTGCCCATGCCGGACGACTTGCGCCAAGAGCTGCTCGCGCTTTGCGGCAGCGGTCCGGATGAACTGGCGCGCGCCGCCATGGCCGAACAACGCTGGGTGCAGCTAGCGGCCCAAGGCATTCAAACCCTGCTGAATGAGCAGGGGCTATCCGCCAGCGCTATTCGCGCAATCGGCAGCCACGGCCAGACAATTCGGCATGAGCCGGCGCGAGGCTTTAGCATCCAAATTGGCAACCCAGCATTACTCGCTGAACTTACCGGCATCTGCGTGGTGAGTGATTTTCGCCGCCGTGACATCGCTGCCGGTGGCCAGGGCGCACCACTGGTGCCGGCGTTCCACCAAGCCCTGTTTGCTACCGACAAACGCTGTGCGGTGCTCAATATCGGCGGCTTCAGCAATCTCAGCTTGCTCGAACCAGATCGAGAAGTGCACGGCTTTGACTGTGGGCCAGGGAACGTCTTGCTGGATGCCTGGATTGAGCAGCAGAAGGGTGAGCAATTCGACCGCGACGGCGCCTGGGCGGCCAGCGGCCAAGTGCAACCGCAACTGCTGCAAGCTCTGCTTGGTGATGAGTTCTTTCAAGCGCAGGGACCGAAAAGCACCGGCCGCGAGCTGTTTAACCTCAGCTGGCTGGAACAACATTTAGCTCGCCTACCGAGCTATGACGCCGCCGATGTGCAAGCCACACTACTGGAACTCACCGCGCACAGCATCGTCGCCGCGCTCACCGCCGCACAACAGCAGACAGAGATCGTGTTGGTCTGCGGCGGCGGCGCCCACAACGGCACGCTGATGCGGCGCTTGCAGTCACTGCTGCCCACCGCCCAAATAAGCAGCACCGACAGCCATGGCGTGCCGGCTGACTGGGTTGAGGCGATGGCGTTTGCCTGGCTCGCCCATTGCTGCCTGGAAGCTATTCCCGCCAATCGCCCAAGCGTTACCGGCGCGCGCGGCCTGCGGGTGCTAGGCGCCATCTATCCAGCCTAACAAGGCGGCGTGAAAGCTACTGCGCTCGGTTATCCGGCCTACCTCACTACTTTTCTAACCGGTAGAAACAACAATGCCGCGCATAAGCGCGGCATTTTGAGGGTAGCGCCCAGATCAGATCGTAAACGACTGTCCGCAGCCACAGGTGCTCGAGGCATTCGGGTTTTTGATCACGAAACGTGAGCCTTCCAAGCCTTCTTGATAGTCCACCTCAGAGCCTGCCAGGTACTGGAAGCTCATCGGGTCGACCACCAAACTGACGCCTTCGCGCTCAACGATGGTGTCATCGTCGGCCAGTTCGTCATCGAAGGTAAAACCATACTGGAAGCCCGAGCAGCCGCCGCCGGTAACAAACACACGCAATTTCAAACGCGGATTGCCCTCTTCCTCGACCAGGCTCTTTACCTTGTTGGCCGCACCCGGGGTGAACTGCAAAGGACTGGGTGTGAAGGTTTCGACGCTCATGCTGCTCTCCTGACGCTATGCGCCCTGCTGCTTTAGGCAAGCATTATCCGCTTACCCGACCAAACTGGTCAACTATTCTCCACTGCCCGCCGTGGCTGGCGACCAGTGGCGCGGTTAAGGCAACAGCGCCGCATGCCCCAAGCCCAGGCGCTCATTGAGGCCCAAACGAATATTCATGCATTGTATGGCCTGGCCTGACGCGCCTTTGACCAGGTTATCAATCACCGACAACACCACCACCAGATCGCCACCTTGCGGGCGATGCACGGCGATACGGCAGACGTTGGCGCCGCGCACGCTACGGGTTTCTGGATGGCTGCCGGCCGGCATCACATCGACAAAAGGCTCGTTGGCGTAACGCTGCTCGAACAACGCTTGCAGATCAACCGAGCGGTCCGCCACGGTCGCATACAGCGTGGCGTGAATGCCACGAATCATCGGTGTCAGGTGCGGCACAAAAGTCAGGCCAATCTCGCCGCCAGCAGCCCGGCGCAGGCCTTGGCTGATTTCCGGCAGATGCCGATGGCCCTTCACCGCATAAGCTTTCATGCTTTCGCCGGCTTCACTAAACAGCGAGCCGACGCTGGCGCCACGGCCGGCGCCGCTGACGCCGGATTTACAGTCGGCGATCAACCGGCTGTTATCGGCAATTCCCGCTTCCAGCAACGGCAAGAAGCCCAGCTGAGTGGCCGTCGGATAGCAGCCCGCCACGGCAATCAAGCGCGCTTGCTGGATCTTGGCGCGATTAACTTCCGGCAGACCGTAGACCGCCTCGGCCAACAACTCCGGCGCGCCGTGGGGCTGACCGTACCACTGCGCCCATTCGTCCGCGTCTTGCAGGCGAAAGTCTGCCGACAGGTCGATCACCGTGGTGCCCGCGGCAAGCAACTCACCGGCCAGCGCATGGGCAACTCCATGCGGGGTGGCGAAGAACACCACATCACAGGCACCCAGCGCCGCGCTATCGGGAACGCTAAAGGCCAGCGCATCGTAGTGGCCGCGCAGGTTCGGATACATGTCCGCCACCTTCACGCCCGCTTCCGAGCGCGAGGTAATCACTGCCACTTCTGCCTCCGGGTGCTGCGCCAGCAAACGCAGTAATTCAACCCCGGTGTAGCCCGTGCCGCCGACGATACCAACCTTGACCATGACCCGC
Source organism: Pseudomonadaceae bacterium (assembly GCA_019747155.1). Lineage (GTDB taxonomy): Bacteria > Pseudomonadota > Gammaproteobacteria > Pseudomonadales > Pseudomonadaceae > Aquipseudomonas. Next base: position 2 of record JAIERD010000319.1, on the reverse strand, counting down.
CC
>JAIERD010000559.1 GCA_019747155.1 Pseudomonadaceae bacterium | reverse complement strand
GTTTGTAAATGGAAAATCTAGATGCGCTGGTTGCGCAGGCGCTTGAGGCCGTGCAAGGCGCTGAAGACGTAAACGCTCTTGAGCAGTTGCGTGTTCTCTATCTTGGTAAAAAAGGCGAGTTGACCCAGGTGATGAAAACCTTGGGCGATCTGCCTGCAGATGAGCGGCCGAAAGTCGGCGCACTGATTAATGCGGCCAAAGAGCGCGTGCAAGAGGCGCTCAACACCCGCAAGAACCTGCTCGAACAAGCAGAATTAGCGACCAAGCTCGCTGCTGAATGCATTGATGTCACCTTGTCGGGTCGCGGTCAGACCACGGGCGGCCTGCATCCGGTAACTCGCACGCTAGAGCGCGTCGAACAGTTTTTTACCCATATTGGCTATGAAATCGCCGAAGGCCCTGAGGTCGAAGACGATTACCACAACTTTGAAGCCCTCAACATCCCTGGCCACCACCCGGCGCGGGCGATGCATGACACCTTCTATTTCAATGCCAACATGCTGCTGCGCACCCACACCTCACCGGTTCAGGTACGCACCATGGAAGGCCAGCAGCCACCGATCCGCATCGTTTGTCCGGGCCGTGTTTACCGTTGCGATTCGGATATCACTCACTCGCCGATGTTCCACCAGGTTGAGGGTTTGTTGATTGATGAAAACATCAGCTTTGCCGACCTCAAGGGCACCATCGAGGAGTTCCTGCGGGTGTTCTTCGAAAAGGATCTGGGCGTGCGTTTCCGTCCGTCTTTCTTCCCGTTCACCGAGCCCTCGGCTGAAGTCGACATGCAGTGCGTGATCTGCAGTGGCAAAGGCTGCCGTGTTTGCAAGCAAACCGGCTGGCTCGAGGTGATGGGCTGCGGCATGGTGCACCCGAGCGTGCTGAAGATGTCCGGCATTGATCCGGAAAAGTACCAAGGCTTCGCTTTTGGTATGGGCGTCGAGCGCTTGGCCATGCTGCGTTATGGCGTTAATGATTTGCGCCTGTTCTTCGACAACGATCTGCGTTTTCTCGCGCAATTTCGCTAGACGAACAAGCTACTGCGCCCACGCATCGTGGGTGGCTGTGTTTAACCAGATATGACCAAGTGCTATGGCCCGGTGGGCTGGCGCTTAGGAGAGCGGGATGAAGTTTAGCGAACAATGGCTGCGGACCTGGGTTAACCCACAGGTTTCCAGTGATGAGCTGGTTGCTCGTCTATCCATGGCAGGCCTTGAAGTCGATAGCGTGACCACGGTCGCCGGCCAGTTCTCCGGCATTGTGGTCGGTGAGGTGCTCAGCACCGAGCCGCATCCTGATGCCGACAAGCTGCGCGTGTGCCAGGTCAGCAATGGTAGCGAGACCTTTCAGGTGGTGTGTGGCGCGCCCAATGTGCGCCCCGGCCTGAAAATTCCGTTTGCCATGATCGGCGCCGAGCTACCGGGCGACTTTAAAATCAAAAAAGCCAAGCTGCGCGGCGTTGAGTCCAACGGCATGCTCTGTTCGGCCGCTGAACTGCAGATCAGTGAAGAAAATGACGGCTTGCTCGAGCTGGCCAGCGATGCGCCTGTCGGTGAAGACGTTCGCGTCTATCTGCAGCTGAATGACCAAAGCATCGAAGTCGATCTCACCCCCAACCGTGGTGATTGCCTGTCGCTGGCCGGTTTGGCCCGTGAAGTTGGCGCGCTGTACGCCGCCCCCGTTGAGCCTGTACAGGTTCTGGCAGTCGCCGCTACGCATGCAGAGGTACGCCCTGTTGAGGTGTTGGCCCCGCAGGCGTGCCCGCGCTATCTGGGCCGCGTCGTGCGCAATGTTGACCTGTCGCGGCCGACGCCGTTGTGGATGGTTGAGCGCTTGCGCCGCGCCGATGTGCGCAGCATCGATGCAGCAGTCGATATCACCAATTACGTGATGCTCGAACTCGGTCAACCGATGCACGCTTTTGATCTTAATCAGCTCAGTGGCGGCATCTGTGTACGCATGGCGGAAGAGGGCGAGAAGCTGGTTCTGCTGGGCGGCCAAGAGGTTACTCTGCGCGCCGATACCCTGGTGATCGCCGATCACGATCGCGCTTTAGCGATTGCCGGCGTGATGGGCGGTGAAGGCAGTGGCGTAACCGCGCAAACCCGCGATCTGTTTCTTGAAGCGGCCTTCTTCGACACTATCGCGCTTGCCGGTAAGGCCCGCTCTTATGGTTTGCACACCGACTCTTCGCACCGCTTTGAGCGTGGCGTCGATTCGCAGTTGACCCGCGAGGCAATGGAGCGCGCAACCGGCTTGTTACTGGAAATTGTTGGCGGTGAAGCTGGGCCGATAATTGAAGTGGCCAGCCAGGCGCACCTGCCTAACATCGCCCCCATTACCTTGCGTTCCGAGCGTATCGAGCAAATGCTTGGCATGGCCATGGATTCTAGTGAGGTTGAGCGTCTGCTCAGTGCGCTAGGCCTGGGCGTCAGCGCCGATGACGCCGGTCAATGGACTATCGAGGTGCCGAGCCACAGATTTGACATCAGCATTGAAGTTGATCTGATCGAAGAGCTGGCGCGCCTGTATGGCTATAACCGCTTGCCTGTGCGCTACCCGCAAGCGCGCTTGGCACCGCAACGTAAAGCTGAGGCCGCAGTTGAGTTGCCTGCGCTGCGCCGGTTAATGGTCGCTCGTGGTTATCAAGAGGCGATCACCTACAGCTTTATCGATCCGAAAATGTTTGAGCTGTTCAATCCAGGCGTTGCGCCGCTGATGCTGGCCAATCCAATTTCGGCAGACATGGCAGCAATGCGCTCGTCACTGTGGCCGGGCTTGGTCAAGGCACTGCAACACAACCTTAATCGTCAACAAACCCGCGTGCGCATGTTCGAGAGTGGCCTGCGTTTTGTGGGGCAACTGGAAGGTTTGCAACAGCAAGCCATGCTGGCAGGGGTTGTCTGCGGCAGCCGTTTGCCAGAGTCTTGGGGCCATGGCCGCGAGGCGGTGGATTTCTACGACCTCAAGGCGGACGTCGAAGCATTGCTGGCCTGCGCTGGTTCTGCCGATGAGTTCAGCTTTGTGACGGGCGAGCATCCGGCCTTGCATCCGGGGCAAACGGCGCGCATTGAACGCGGCGGCCGCTTGGTTGGTTTTATCGGTGCCATGCATCCAGAGCTGGCCAAAACCCTGGGCATCGACCAGCCGGTCTACCTGTTTGAATTGGTGCTGGCTGAAATTTCCAGCGGACGCATGCCGAAGTTTAGCGAGCTGTCGCGTTTCCCTGAGGTGCGTCGTGATTTGGCGCTGCTGGCTGATCGTGACGTGGCCGCCAGTGCGATTCTTGAGACCATCCGCGCAGCGGCGGGTGAGTGCCTAACAGACCTCAGGCTATTTGACGTCTATCACGGTAAAGGTATTGATCCACATAGAAAAAGCCTCGCCGTCGGCTTGACCTGGCAGCATCCATCACGCACTCTTAATGACGATGAAGTGAATGCCAGCATCCAGAATATCCTCAGTTTGCTGGAACAAAAGTTCAACGCGACGTTAAGGATGTAGCGTATGGGGGCTTTGACGAAAGCCGAGATGGCGGAACGTCTGTATGAAGAGCTGGGCCTGAATAAACGCGAAGCCAAGGAACTGGTGGAGCTGTTTTTCGAGGAGATCCGGCACGCGCTCGAAGATAACGAGCAGGTCAAATTGTCCGGTTTCGGCAATTTTGACCTGCGCGACAAGAGCCAGCGACCGGGACGTAATCCAAAAACAGGCGAGGAAATTCCGATCACGGCGCGCCGTGTGGTGACTTTCCGTCCGGGGCAAAAACTGAAAGCCAGAGTCGAAGCTTATGCTGGAACCAAGTCATAACGACGAGTTGCCGCCGATACCTGGCAAGCGTTACTTCACGATTGGCGAGGTGAGCGAACTCTGTGCGGTCAAACCGCATGTTCTGCGCTATTGGGAGCAAGAGTTTCCCCAGCTCAACCCAGTGAAGCGGCGTGGTAATCGTCGTTACTATCAGCGCCAGGATGTGCTGATGATTCGGCAAATTCGCGCCTTACTGTATGAGCAAGGCTTCACCATCGGTGGTGCGCGTTTACGCATGTCCAGTGATGACGCGAAAGACGATACGACCCAATTCAAGCAACTCATTCGGCAGATGATTGCCGAGCTGGAAGACGTACTCCTAGTACTGGAAAAGTAAATTGCTAACTCTGCAAAACCTTCCACATTTCAAATGCTTAAGGTATAGTTTCGCCAGTTTTAGCTAAGCCTAAAACAGATTCACGCCTAGTCGGGGCGTAGCGCAGCTCGGTAGCGCACTTGCATGGGGTGCAAGGGGTCGAGTGTTCGAATCACTCCGTCCCGACCATATAAAACAATGACTTAGGCCGATCAGCAATGATCGGCCTTTTTCATTTCTGGGGATTTACGTTTCTGGTTGCCAATTGGTTGCCAATTGAGATTGGCTTGTTAGCACTCAGGTCTTATCTGTAATCCCTGCGCGCCTAAGTACAATGTCGATTTACTAAGCGAGTGTGAACCATGAATAACACCGAGCCTTTTGGTGTTGGCGATGCCTCGTACCAGGCCGCAGGCGGGATTGATGGTCTTCGTTGCCTGGTCGATGATTTTTACCGAATTATGGATGAGTCCGATGCGGCAGTTGATATTCGCCGTATGCATCCGGAAAGCTTGGATATGGCCCGCGACAAGCTCGCGTGCTTTCTGAGTGGCTGGTCGGGCGGTCCACGTTTGTTCAGCGATAAGTACGGTTCGATTTCGATTCCGGCCTTTCATGCGCAGTGGCCGATTAATGCCGCGCACAGTGCCGCGTGGCTCGGTTGCATGGAGCAGGCAATAGCTCGGCAGCACTACTCGCAGGCCTTTGCTGAGTACTTGCTAGCTCAGCTACGAGTTCCAGCACACCGAGTCGTTCAGGCTAGCCACAATCGTCACAGCGCCCGCTAGACGGCACTCTCAAGTACTGCGCGCAACTCCACGGCTATTTCAGGTTTCCGGATCATTTTTGCGTTGCTGATCGTCGCCTGAGCACCGATCAAATTGACCCTGTGGGGGCTTAGCTTGTACTGTGTATGTATACAGTATTATTCTGCAGGCATCCCTCCCATGGCCACCGCAACTATTCTCGGCCCCTTGGGCAGCTCGGTTATTGAGCTGCCCTTTTTTTCCGCCCGCGTTCCTGCAGGCTTCCCGAGTCCGGCGCAAGATCATCTGGAGCAAAAGCTCTCGCTCGACGAATTGTTCGACGTCGATGCGCCGCATACCTTTCTGGTGCGGGCGGACGGCGAGAGCATGATGGACATCGGTATTTTTGATGGCGACGTCATGGTGGTCAATCGGGCCATGCCCGCCCGGCACCGCGACATTGTGATTGCCGCGATCAATGGCGATACCTTCGTTAAACGCTTGATTCAGGGTGGTCAGCAGATCGTGCTGCAGTCGGAGAACCCTAAGTTTGCCCCACGCTACATTCTGGAAGGCGACGAGTTGCTGATCTGGGGCGTGGTTATCGGCAGCATCCGTCGGCACCACAACCATGGCTGAGCAGGCCATTGCACTGATCGACTGCAACAGCTTTTACGCCAGTTGCGAACGGGTGTTTCGCCCCGACCTGCTGCGTACGCCTATTGTGGTGCTGTCCAATAATGACGGCTGC
>JAIERD010000241.1 GCA_019747155.1 Pseudomonadaceae bacterium | reverse complement strand
CCTGCCGATTCACGACGCTGCCGGTGAAGTCATAGGCGCCATAGGTTTTGCCCTGTTCGACGAACTCCGCTCGCTCTCACCACTGCTGACCCGCTACCTGAGCATGCAGGAGGAGCTGGCCGCGACCCGCTCGATTTTGCAGGCCCGCCAGGCCAAATACAGCTTCGCCAACTTTATCGGCACCAGCGCGCCAAGTCTGGAGGTCAAACGCCGGGCGCGGCGCAGCGCCAGCACTGACTCACCGATCCTCTTGCTGGGCGAAACCGGCACCGGCAAAGAGCTGCTGGCCCACGCCATCCACAGCGCCTCGCCACGGGCGCACAAGGCCTTCGTCAGCGTCAATTGCGCGGCGATTCCCGAGGCGCTGCTGGAGGCCGAGTTTTTTGGCACCGCTCCCGGCGCGTTCACCGGCGCCGATCCCAAAGGCCGCCTCGGCAAGCTGCAAATTGCCCAAGGTGGCAGCTTGTTTCTGGATGAAATCGGCGACATGCCGCTGCCACTGCAAAGCAAACTGCTGCGGGTCTTGCAGGAAAAAGAATTCGAACCGGTCGGCTCCAATCAGGTGATCCGCAGCGACGTGCGCTTGCTCGCCGCCACCTCGACGGATCTGGCCGCCGCCGTGCAGCGCGGCAGCTTTCGCGCCGACCTGTTCTATCGGTTGAATGTCTTGCCGATTCAGGTGCCGCCATTGCGCGAGCGACTCGCCGACTTGCCGGCACTCTGTGAGGCGATTCTCGATGAGTTACTGCTCAGTACCGGCCACACCCCTCACGAACTGGATGCCAGCGCCTTGGCCCTGCTCGCCCGGCACAGCTGGCCGGGCAATATCCGCGAACTGCGCAACGTGCTGGAACGCGCCGCCCTGCACAGCGACGACTGCCTGATCAGCCTGGAGGCCTTGCAGACGGCGATCGGCACCCTGCAAGCGGGTCCAGAACTGCCGCCGCAGGTGGCGCTTGCGACGCTGGGTGCAGGGGAAACCTTGTATGCCGCCCGAGAAAATTTCGAGCGCCAACTGATCAGCGCAACCCTCAGTGCGGCGGCTGGCAATGTCGGCGTTGCCGCCCAACGCCTGGGTTTGGGTCGCTCGACCCTGTACAAGAAAATGACCGCGCTGGGCATAGTTTCTTGAAAGCGAGACGTTATCTCTAAATAGAGACAACCAGGCAGACCCCGAAAATAGCGGCATTGGCGAATCGAATCGCACTCAGCGTCTCAAAATCGAGAAACAACGCCTAAGCCACAGCGCCTCACTTCAATAAAATCCTTATAAATCAATGCTTTATTTTGTTGGCACAAAACTAGCTAAGCGTTCCCAGCTCTACCCGCGCCGCCGAAAACAACAACAAATGCCTGCACATGGCGATTCACCCAAGGACACCCACGGCAAAGTCCTTATTCGCCTTGAAGCAGCGTCAGGAGTCACTCTATGAGTGTAATCATCGCCTTAGCCGCCCTCGCCCTGCTGATGCTGGCCGCCTACCGCGGCTACAGCGTCATTCTGTTCGCCCCCATCGCCGCGCTGGGGGCGGTTCTGCTCACCGACCCTTCCGCAGTTGCCCCGGCGTTTACCGGGGTGTTTATGGAGAAGATGGTCGGCTTTATCAAACTCTACTTCCCGGTGTTTTTGCTCGGCGCGGTGTTTGGCAAGCTGATTGAACTGTCCGGATTCTCGCGCTCGATAGTCGCCGCAGCGATCCGCCTGCTCGGCACCAGCCAGGCCATGCTGGTGATAGTGCTGGTCTGCGCCCTGCTCACTTACGGCGGCGTCTCGTTGTTTGTGGTGGTGTTTGCGGTCTATCCCTTTGCCGCCGAGATGTTCCGCCAGAGCGACATACCCAAACGGTTAATCCCGGCCACCATCGCCCTCGGCGCGTTCTCCTTCACCATGGACGCATTGCCCGGCACGCCGCAGATTCAGAACATCATCCCCACCACGTTTTTTAATACCAACGCCTGGGCCGCACCCTGGCTGGGGCTGATCGGCAGCCTGTTCGTATTCAGCCTCGGCATGCTGTATCTGCGCCGGCAGTTGCGCAAAGCCCAGAGCGCCGGCGAAGGCTACGGCACCAACCTGCGCTGCGAGCCGGAAACCGCTGCCGACATCAAGCTGCCCAGCCCTTGGCTGGCGGTTTCACCACTGATTCTGGTCGGTGTCGCCAACCTGCTTTTCACCCACTGGATTCCTGCGCTGTACGGCAAAACCCACAGCCTGCAACTGGCCGGCATGGCCGCGCCGGTGCAGCTCGAAATCACTAAGCTCACCGGCATCTGGGCGGTTCAGGCGGCGCTGCTGCTGGGCATTTTACTGGTGCTGGTCTGCGGCTTTAGCGCGATTCGCGGCAAGCTGGCCGAGGGCACTAAAACTGCGGTTGGCGGCGCGTTGTTGGCCGCAATGAACACCGCCTCGGAATACGGCTTCGGCGCGGTAATCGCCTCGTTGCCGGGCTTTTTGGTGTTGGCCGATGCGCTGAAAAACATCCCCAATCCACTGGTCAACGAGGCCGTCACCGTCACCCTGCTGGCCGGCATCACTGGCTTGGCCTCGGGCGGCATGAGCATCGCCCTGGCGGCCATGTCCGAGACTTTTATCAGCGCCGCCAACGCCGCCAATATCCCACTGGAAGTGCTGCACCGCGTGGCCTCGATGGCCAGTGGCGGGATGGACACGTTGCCGCACAACGGCGCGGTTATCACCCTACTGGCGGTTACCGGCCTGACCCACCGTGAGGCCTACAAGGATATTTTCGGCATCACCCTGATCAAGACACTCGCCGTGTTCGTGGTGATCGGCACCTTCTACGCCACCGGCATCGTTTAACCCCAATCGTTATTATCTGCGTAGCCGGATGCACTCCGGGCTGCGCGGTTGCTAGGAGAATTTTATGAGTCTGCAAGGCAAAACCGCACTGGTCACCGGTTCAACCAGCGGCATTGGCTTGGGCATAGCCCTGAGCCTGGCAAAGGCCGGCGCCAATCTGATCCTCAATGGCTTTGGCGATGCCAGCGCAGCGCTGGTCGAGGTGGCCAAATATGGCGGCAAGGTCGGCCATCATCCGGCGGACGTTGCCGACCCTGCGCAAATCGCCGACATGATCAGCTACGGCCGCCGCGAATTTGGCGGCATCGATATTTTGGTCAACAACGCCGGCATCCAGCATGTGGCGCCCATCGAAGAGTTCCCGGTGGAGCGCTGGGACTCGATCATCGCCATTAACCTGTCGGCGGTGTTCCATGCCAGCCGCCTGGTGCTGCCGGGCATGCGCGCCCGTGGCTGGGGACGGATTATCAATATCGCCTCGGTGCACGGCCTGGTCGGCTCGGTGAACAAGGCCGCCTATGTCGCCGCTAAGCACGGCGTAATCGGCCTGACCAAGGTGGTTGCCCTGGAAACCGCCAGCACCAATATCACCTGCAATGCGCTCTGCCCCGGCTGGGTGCTGACGCCGCTGGTGCAGCAACAGATCGACCAGCGGGCGCTGAGCGACGGCGATCAAGACCGCGCCCGGCGCGAACTGCTGGCCGAGAAACAACCCTCGCTGGAGTTTGTCAGCCCCGATCAACTGGGTGAACTGAGCCTGTTTCTCTGCAGCGAGGCCGCCAGCCAGGTGCGCGGCGCGGCCTGGAACGTCGATGGCGGCTGGCTCGCGCAGTGAGTTTCGACGTCTAAATTATCGCTAGCCGGCCACTCAGAATAATCACCCGTTTTCAGGACCCTGCCATGACCCAACCGCTCTGGACTCCCTCTGCGACCCGCATCGCCGCCACCCGTATGGATGCATTTCGCCGCTTCGTTAATCAGCGCCAACAGCTGACGCTGAGCGACTACCCGGCCCTGCATGCCTGGAGCGTGGCCGAGCGTGAAGCCTTCTGGCAGGCGATTGCCGAGTTCTTCGAGATTCGCTTCAGCCAGCCAGCCCAGGCCGTGCTGCAAGAAGGTCCGGCCATGCCCAGCGCCCACTGGTTCCCCGGCGCTACCTTGAACTTTGCTGAACACTTGCTGCGCCGCCGCGACCAGCATCCTGCTCTGATTGCCATTGGCGAAGACGGCTCGCGCGAGCAACTGAGTTATGCCGAGTTAGCCGCCCATGTCGCCGGCCTGCAACAGCAACTCAAGGCTCTCGGGGTTGGCCTCGGTGACCGGGTTGCGGCCTTTATGCCCAACACCTGGCAAACCGTGGTGGGCATGCTCGCCGCCGCCAGTCTCGGCGCCACCTGGTCGAGCTGCTCGCCGGACTTTGGCACCCAGGGGGTAATCGACCGCTTCGGCCAAATCGAGCCCAAGGTGCTGATTGCCTGTGGCGGTTATCACTACGCCGGCAAGAACATCGACCTGACCGGCAAACTCAATGAAATCCTCGCTCGCCTGCCGTCCCTGACCCAATTGATAGTGGTGCCTTATGCCCGCCAAGAGGCGCAGATAGGCGATTACCAGACCCAGGCCAAAGTCGCACTGTGGGACAACTTCTACCAAGCCGGCGGCGAGCCCGAGTTTGTGCAAGTGGCCTTCGAGCAGCCGCTGTATATCCTCTACTCCAGCGGCACCACTGGGGTGCCCAAGTGCATCGTCCACGGCGTCGGCGGCACCTTACTGCAACACGTCAAGGAGCTGGGGCTGCACACCGACCTGACCCGCGACGACTGCCTGTTCTACTACAGCACCTGCGGCTGGATGATGTGGAACTGGCTGGTCTCAGGCCTGGCGCTGGGCGCGAGCCTGGTGCTGTTCGACGGCTCACCGTTTCATCCTGGTCCAGAACGACTGATCGACCTGATCGACAGCGAATCCATCTCCATCTTCGGCACCAGCGCCAAGTACCTGGCGGCGCTGGAGAAAGCCGGCGAACGGCCCGGCAGCAGCCATAAGCTCACGCGGCTGAAGGCGATTCTGTCCACCGGCTCGCCGCTGTCCCACGAGAGCTTTGATTACGTCTATCGCGAGATTAAAAGCGACCTGTGTCTGTCGTCGATTTCCGGCGGCACCGACATAGTGTCCTGCTTCGCCCTGGGCAATCCGGTGCTGCCGGTCTGGCGCGGCGAGTTGCAGTGCAAGGGCTTGGGGATGGATGTACAGGTGTGGAACGACGCAGGTCAGCAAGTAGCGGGCGAGAAAGGCGAACTGGTCTGCGCCCAGCACTTTCCGGCGATGCCCATAGGTTTCTGGCACGACCCGCAGGGTGAGAAGTTCCACGCGGCTTATTTTGAGAGCTTTCCCGGCATCTGGGCCCATGGCGATTATGCGGAAATTACCAAACACGGCGGGCTGGTGATTCACGGCCGCTCCGATGCGGTGCTCAATCCCGGTGGCGTGCGCATTGGCACCGCCGAGATCTATCGCCAAGTGGAAAAAATCGAAGCCGTGCTGGAGTCCATCGCCATCGGCCAGGAGTGGGACGACGACGTGCGGGTGGTGTTGTTCGTGCGCCTGCGCGAGGGCATAGAATTGAGCGAAGCGCTGCAGGGCGAAATTCGCCAAGTGATCCGCGCCAACACCACCCCTCGCCATGTGCCGGCGAAGATCATCGCCGTGGCGGATATCCCGCGCACCATCAGCGGCAAAATAGTTGAGCTGGCGGTGCGCAACATGGTGCACGGCCGACCGGTGAAGAACACCGAT
>JAIERD010000113.1 GCA_019747155.1 Pseudomonadaceae bacterium | reverse complement strand
TTACAGCAGCGGTACGGTGATGACCACCCGAGTCGGCAATATGCAGGGCAGCTTTCAGATGATTGCCGAGGACGGCAAACGTTTCGATGCCCTAATCGCACCCTTTCGCTTAGCTATGCCGGGCGCGCTGCACTAATGATCGGCGATCTGTATGTCGCCGGTAACCGCTGCGCCTATACGCAAACGTCTGCCCTTCTGCGCGTGTGGCACGCATGAGCACTTATGCCGTTGGCGACCTGCAAGGTTGCCTGCAGCCGCTGCAATGCCTGCTGCGCGAAGTGGCCTTTGAGCCCAGCAAAGATAAGCTGTGGCTGGTCGGCGATCTGGTCAACCGTGGCCCACAGTCGCTGGAAACCCTGCGTTTTTTATACGCCATGCGCGACTCGCTGACCTGCGTACTGGGCAATCACGACCTGCATTTACTGGCCGTGGCGCACAATATAGAGCGTTTGAAGAAGTCCGACACCTTGCAGGAGATTCTCGACGCCCCAGACTGCGCCGCACTGATCGACTGGCTGCGTCGGCAAAAGCTACTGCACTACGATGCCGAGCGCGATTGCCTCTTGGTGCATGCCGGCATCCCGCCGCAGTGGACACTGGCCAAGGCGCTCAAGCGCGCCGCCGAGGTCGAGGCCGCGCTGCAAGACGAGCAACGCCTGCCGCTGTTTCTCGACGGCATGTACGGCAATCAACCGACCCTGTGGGATAAAGACCTGCACGGTGTGACCCGCCTGCGGGTCATTACCAATTACTTCACACGCATGCGCTTTTGCACGCCCGCAGGCGAGCTGGAGCTAAAAAGCAAAGAAGGCCTCGACAGCGCCCCACCGGGCTTCGCCCCGTGGTTCAGTTACCCCGAGCGCAAAACCCGCACGCATAAAATCATCTTTGGCCATTGGGCCGCGCTCGAAGGCCAGTGCACTGCCGCCAATGTTATCGCCCTCGACACCGGCTGCGTGTGGGGCGGCCAGATGACCCTGCTGAACCTCGACAGCGGTGAGAAACATCAGTGCCGTTGCGCCGCTACGCCCGCCACAGATCCGGCCGCCACCCGCGCAACAGCGCCTGCCAGCCAATAACGGAGTCCCCATGAGCGAATTCAAACGTATAGCCGCCGCCCAAGCGCACAACCTGCGCGAACAAGGCGCCGCGATAGTCGACATCCGTGACCCAGAGAGTTTTGCCCGCGTACATATCAGCGGCTCGCTGCATTTGGACAACCACTCGCTGCCCGACTTTATCCGCGCCGCTGATCTCGACCAGCCCTTGCTGGTGGTCTGCTATCACGGTAACTCCAGCCAGAGTGCGGCGGCCTATTTAGTCGGCCAAGGTTTTGCGCAGGTGTACAGCCTCGATGGCGGTATCGAAGCTTGGCAAGCCAGCTTCCCCAGCGATGTCAGCAGCCTGCCGGAATAAAAAAACTTAACTCATTTATCACACGCCAGCCCACGGCTGACGTGGCCTAGCCAATTAAACCGAATTTCTCCCAGACGCGCCGACCTTGATCTTGCCGATTCCGAACTATCCTTAAGCACAAGCCGTGCGCCATGTGCATCCAGCGTCCTACGCTGCACGGTCATTGTTTAGAATCTTTTGGTGTCTCGGGGGATTTTCGTCAGTTGCGTGCTCGTCACTGCACGACTGATCCCATGCCGACTCCGAGCAACAGCGAGGTGACGTCATGACTATTTTCAGCCACTTTCAACAGCGTTTCGAGGCGACCCGCCAAGAGGAGTATTCGCTGCAAGAGTATCTCGACCTGTGCAAGCAGGACCGCAGCACCTACGCCACTGCCGCCGAACGCTTATTGCTGGCGATTGGCGAGCCCGAGATGCTGCACACCGCGCACAATTCACGGCTGTCGCGGATTTTCTCGAATCGGGTGATTCGCCGTTATCCGGCCTTTGCCGATTTCCATGGCATGGAGGAGTGTGTCGAGCAAATCGTCTCCTACTTCCGCCACGCCGCCCAAGGACTGGAAGAGAAGAAACAAATTCTCTATCTGCTCGGCCCGGTCGGCGGCGGTAAATCCTCGCTGGCAGAAAAACTCAAACAACTGATGGAGAAGGTGCCCTTCTACGCCATTAAGGGCTCGCCGGTGTTCGAGTCGCCACTGGGGCTGTTTAACGCCAGTGAAGACGGGGCGATTTTAGAAGAAGACTTCGGTATCCCCCGGCGCTACCTGAGCACCGTAATGTCGCCATGGGCAACCAAGCGCCTGGGCGAGTTTGGTGGTGATATCAGCCAGTTCCGGGTGGTCAAACTGCACCCCTCAATTCTCAACCAAATTGCCATCGCGAAAACCGAACCCGGCGATGAGAACAACCAAGACATCTCCGCACTGGTCGGCAAGGTCGATATTCGCAAGTTGGAAGAATTCCCGCAGAACGACGCCGACGCCTACAGCTACTCCGGAGCCCTGTGCCGCGCCAACCAAGGGCTGATGGAGTTCGTCGAGATGTTCAAAGCACCGATAAAGGTGCTGCATCCACTGCTCACAGCCACCCAAGAAGGTAATTACAACAGCACCGAAGGCTTGGGTGGTTTGCCGTTTAGCGGCATCTTGCTGGCCCACTCCAACGAGTCGGAGTGGCATACCTTTCGCAACAACAAGAACAACGAAGCCTTTATCGACCGGATTTACATCGTCAAGGTGCCCTACTGCTTACGCGTTAGCGATGAGATCAAAATCTACGACAAGCTGCTGTTTAACAGCTCGCTGGCCAAGGCGCACTGCGCGCCTGACACCTTAAAAATGCTCGCCCAGTTCACCGTGTTATCACGGCTGAAAGAGCCGGAAAACTCCAACGTATTTTCCAAAATGCGCGTGTATGACGGCGAAAACCTGAAAGACACCGACCCCAAAGCCAAGTCGATGCAGGAGTACCGTGACAGCGCCGGCGTCGATGAAGGCATGAATGGCCTGTCGACCCGCTTCGCCTTCAAAATTCTCTCCAAGGTGTTCAACTTCGACCCGCAAGAGATCGCCGCCAACCCGGTGCACTTGTTGTATGTACTCGAGCAACAAATTGAGCAAGAGCAATTCCCGGCGGAAACCCGCGAACGCTACCTGCGTTTTCTCAAAGAGTACTTAGCACCGCGCTATATCGAGTTTATCGGCAAGGAGATTCAAACCGCCTATCTCGAGTCGTACAGCGAATACGGGCAAAACATCTTCGATCGCTATGTGCTGTACGCCGACTTTTGGATCCAGGATCAGGAATACCGCGACCCGGAAACCGGCGAAATTCTCAACCGAGTGGCCCTCAACGAGGAACTGGAGAAGATCGAAAAGCCAGCGGGGATCAGCAATCCGAAAGATTTCCGCAACGAGATTGTCAACTTCGTGTTGCGCGCCCGCTCCAATAACAATGGCAAGAACCCAACCTGGCTGAGCTACGAGAAACTGCGGGTGGTGATCGAGAAGAAAATGTTCTCCAACACCGAAGACCTGCTGCCGGTGATCAGCTTCAACGCCAAGGCGAGCAAAGAAGACCAGCAAAAACACAACGACTTCGTCACCCGCATGGTCGAGCGTGGCTACACCGACAAGCAGGTACGGCTGTTGTCTGAGTGGTATTTGCGGGTCAGGAAATCGCAGTGATGCAGCAAGCTGCACGCCTCAAGCGGCAAGTAAGAGCTCAAGCCCGCGCAGTCCGGCTCTTACTTGTAGCTTGCAGCTTGTAGCTTATAGCTGCCCCGGAGGGGCCTATGAGCCATGTCATCGATCGCCGTTTAAACGGCAAGAACAAGAGCACGGTGAACCGCCAGCGGTTTTTGCGGCGCTACCGCGAGCACATCAAAAAAGCCGTGGAAGACGCGGTCAGCCGCCGCTCCATTACCGACATGGAGCACGGCGAGCAAATTAGCATCCCCGGCCGCGACATCGCCGAACCCACCCTGCATCACGGCAAAGGGGGTAAGCAAACCACCGTGCATCCGGGCAATAAACAGTTCACCAGCGGCGAGCGGATTGCTCGCCCACCCGGCGGTGGCGCAGGTAAAGGCGCGGGCAAAGCCAGTAATAGCGGCGAGGGCATGGATGAGTTTGTGTTCCAAATCACCCAAGAGGAATTTCTCAACTTTATGTTTGAGGACCTCGAGCTGCCCAATCTGGTTAAACGTCACCTAACCGGCAGCGAAACCTTTAAAACCGTGCGCGCCGGCATCAGCAATGATGGCAATCCGTCGCGCATCAATATCGTCCGCACCCTGCGCTCCTCCCACGCCCGACGCATTGCGCTGTCGGGGAGCAGCCGGGCCAAATTGCGCGAAGCGCAAGCCGCGCTGAGTCTTTTGCGGGCCGACGACCCCGACCATACTGCCGCGATTGAAGCCCTAAATGCCGAAATTGCGGCCCTGCAAGCACGCATCAAGCGCGTGCCGTTTCTTGACACCTTCGACCTTAAATACAACTTACTGACTAAGCAGCCGAGCCCCAGTTCGAAAGCGGTGATGTTTTGTTTGATGGACGTATCGGGTTCCATGACCCAGGCCACCAAGGACATCGCCAAACGCTTCTTCATCCTCCTGTATCTGTTTCTTAAGCGTAACTACGACAAAATCGACGTGGTGTTTATTCGCCATCACACCAGCGCCCGCGAGGTCGACGAGGAGGAGTTTTTCTATTCCCGCGAAACCGGCGGCACCATAGTGTCCAGCGCCCTTAAATTGATGCAAGAAATCATGGCGGCGCGCTACACCAGCAATGAATGGAATCTTTACGCCGCGCAAGCCTCCGACGGCGACAACTGGAACGACGATTCCCCGCTGTGCCGCGAGATTCTGCTTAAGCAGATCATGCCGTTTATGCAGTATTTCACCTACGTCGAGATTACCCCGCGCGAACACCAGGCGCTGTGGGTTGAGTACGAGCAAGTGGGCGCGGCGTTTAGCGACTCCTTTGCCCAGCAGCAACTGACCAGCGCGGGCGATATTTACCCGGTGTTTCGCGAACTCTTTCAGCGCAGGTTAAGCACATGAGCACAGGCACGCGCAGTTCCAGCGAGAAAAAACGTCAGCCCATTTCGACCAACTCCGAGTGGACCTTCGAGCTGATACAACGCTATGACCACGAGATTGCCCGGCTCGCTGCCCGCTATGCGCTGGACACCTACCCCAATCAGATCGAGGTAATTACCGCCGAACAAATGATGGACGCCTACGCCTCGGTGGGCATGCCGCTGAACTATCACCACTGGTCTTACGGCAAACATTTTTTAAGTACCGAGCAGTCATACAGTCGCGGCCAGATGGGTTTGGCCTACGAGATTGTGATTAATTCCGACCCGTGCATCGCCTACCTAATGGAGGAAAACACCATCTGCATGCAGGCGCTGGTGATCGCCCATGCCTGCTATGGTCACAACAGTTTCTTTAAGGGCAACTACCTGTTTCGCACCTGGACCGACGCCAGCTCGATCATCGATTACCTGGTATTTGCCAAGCAGTACATCAACCAATGCGAGGAGCGCCACGGCATCGATGCGGTCGAGGAGTTACTCGACTCCTGCCACGCGCTGATGAACTACGGTGTGGACCGCTACAAGCGCCCCAGCCCAATTTCTGCCGAAGAAGAGCAGCGCCGGCAAACCGATCGCGAAGAGCACCT
>JAIERD010000063.1 GCA_019747155.1 Pseudomonadaceae bacterium | reverse complement strand
CGCCGCGCCGAGCCAGGCGATGCCCACCGCCAGCACCGCGAACAGCAGGCTGATGGCCAGTAACCAGCGGTTGCGCAGGCCGTCGCTGAATTCCTTGCGGGCAATATTCCAGACCGTATTCATCGTGCGCCCTCCCCTGGCTGAGCCGCTTGGGCGTGATCCATGTAGTGCCGGTAGAGGTCCTCCAGCGACGGTTGATGAATGTCGATGTCCTGGGCGCCGCCTGCGCCGAGCAGTTCGCGGAGCAGGTCGAGTTTGTCGCCGTTGATCGCCACCACTTCGATGCCGTCGACGCCCAGCGAGCGTGCCTGATGCCCGTCGGCGTGCCAGCGTTGCAGCAACGGCGCGCGGTGTTGCAGCCCACTGGCGCGGATCACCGCCGGCAGGCCGGCATCTTCGCGCAGGCGGGCCAAGCTGCCGACCGCCTGCAGGCGACCATGGGCGAGGATCGCCGCGCGGTTGATATGCGCCTCAACCCCCGGCAACACATGGGAGCAGAGGATGATGCTGGTGCCCTGCTGGCGCAGGCGATCAACCAACTGGTAGAGATCCTGGGTGGCGATTGGGTCGAGACCCACCGTGGGTTCATCAAGCAATAACAAGCGCGGCGCGCCGAGCAGCGCCTGAGCCAAACCCAAGCGCTGACGCATGCCCTTGGAGTAGGTCTTGACCCGCCGATCCATGGCATCGGCCAGACCGACTTGCTCCAGCAACTCGTCCACCTGGCTTAGCGGCGCGCCTTTGAGGCGGGCGAAATGGCGCAAAGTCTCGCGGCCGCTGAGCTGGGCGTAGAAGGTCACGTTCTCCGGCAGATAGCCGAGTTGCTGGCGCACCAGCGAATCATTCGGGCTGCGCCCGAGCACCTGCACCCGGCCGCTGCTGGCCTGCAACAGGCCGAGAATCAGCTTCATGCTGGTGGTCTTGCCGGCACCGTTATGGCCGAACAGACCGAGCACTTCGCCTTCGCCCAGGTTCAGGTGCAAATCGTGCAGCACGGTCAGGTTGCCGTAGTGCTGGCTGACGCCTTCGATTTCGACAGCATTCATGGCGTTGGCTCCTGGCTGGCTGGCAGCAGATCGGTGGTCGGCAAACGCATCAGCGGATGGCTGTCCTGCACGCCTGGGGATTTCAGTACCGGGAAGGCGCGCTGCACCCAGCGCAGCAACTCGATGCCCGGACTGTTCATCAACAGACGCACCTGCGGGTACAGCCACAGCAAGCGGTCGACGTTGTCGTTGGGTTCGTAGGCAATATCGCCTAGGCCATCGTCGTTGCGATCCCAGCCCAGGTAATCGCTCCAGTAGTTGCCGCGCCCCGCCACCGACCATTCCTGGGTGCGCACCGCGACATACTTGACCTGCTGTTGGTTGTTGACGAAGGCGTTGTCGACGATGCGGTTGTCCTCGGAGCCGGCGGTCAGGTGAATCCCCAGGGGGCTGCGTTCGAAGTGGTTGTGCTCGATGCTGTTGAACAGCGAGTTGTAGATAAACAGCGCCTTGCCCTCGGCACCGGCAATCATGCTGTCACCGGTCGAGCCACTGCCGCTGCGCACATCACTGACGACGTTGTCGCGAATGGTCGAATAGGTGATGTAGTTCATCAGGATGCCGTAGTTCTCGTCCTGCTCGGAGCGATTGCCGATCACCGTCAGCTTGCGGCTCTGCATCAGCGCATAGCCGGTACGGGTGCGGCGGGTGGTGTTGCCGAGCAGCTGGTTGTCGTTGGCGAACATGTAGTGCACGCCGTAGCGCAGGTCTTCCAGGGTGTTGCCTTGCAGCAGGTTGCCGTTGGAGGTGTCGATATAGATACCGTCACGGGTATCGCGCACCTGATTACCGATGACTTTGGCGCCGTGCACCCCATACAGGTGAATACCATTGCCGCGATCCTGGGAGCGGATACTCGGATCGCCCTGAATGCTGTTGCCGATCAGGCTGACATCCGCCGTGCCATCGACCCAGATGCCGAAGCCCGGGCCCTGCATACGATTGCCCTTGATCACCGCGCCACGCGCCTTGGGCTGGATAAAGACGGCGGCGTTCATGGCGGTCATGTTGCGGCCCCAGTCGAGCAGCGTGCAGCCTTCGACGGTCACCTCGGGCGCACTGATGAGCAAACCGTTGCCCAGCCCCTGGCCCTGCAACACGGCGCCGGGTTCGCAAAGGATGTGCATCGGCTGATCGATACTGAACGAACCTGAATACTCGCCGGCGGGCAGCCGCCAGCGATTGTCACCCTCGGCCTGCAGCGGCAGCGTGGTGATGGGTTGCGGCGCCGCCTGGGCAGCGCCGCAGAGAATCAGCAGCAACAGTGTGCTGGCGTGCAGCCATGCCATTGCCTGGGTGTTTAACACTGCGGT
The DNA here is from genome assembly GCA_019747155.1 of Pseudomonadaceae bacterium. Classification (GTDB taxonomy): domain Bacteria; phylum Pseudomonadota; class Gammaproteobacteria; order Pseudomonadales; family Pseudomonadaceae; genus Aquipseudomonas. Next base: position 3,247 of record JAIERD010000063.1, on the reverse strand, counting down.
TTACCTTGAGCCATTTAGCGGTGAGCCCGTAACCCGGATTGCATCCGGGTTACGGGGCTGTGCCTTTACGCCGGGTCGACCAGCATGCGGCCAACCATTTCCATATGCAGGGCATGGCAGAACCAGCTGCAGTAGTACCAATGCAGGCCCGGTTTATCGGCGATAAAGGTAATCGACGAGGTCTGTTGCGGGCTGATTTCCATGCTGGCGCCGTGATTGGTCATGACGAAACCGTGAGACACGTCCTCGATCTGATCGATGTTGGTGATGGTCACTGTGACTTCATCGCCCTGCTTGACCTTGAACTCAGTCAGGCCGTAAGCCGGTGCCATCGAAGTCATGTACACGCGGACCTTGTTGCCCTCGCGGATAACCTTGTTGTCGGTCTCCAGCTTGATGCCATCCTTTTTCGCCCGCTCGACCGTCGGCGCGAAGAAGGCATCGTCGCGATCCCAGATTTTCTTGGTTTTGATCTGGTCGCGGCGCGCCATGACGCAGTCGTGGGGTTCGGCGAAGGCCGGGCCATCGTGTACCAGCTTCATTTCGTCGCCGGAGATATCAATCAACTGATCGTTTTCCGGGTGCAGCGGGCCGGTCGGCAGGAAGCGGTCCTTGGAGAACTTGCTCAGCACTATCAGCCACTTGCCGTCGGCGTCGCGGGTTTCGCAAAGCGACGCGTGGTTATGCCCGGGGTTGTAGTGCACATCGAGCTTCTGCTTGATGTAGTTGACCTTCTCGCCCTTGTAGGCACGCACGGCCTCCGCCATGTTCCACTTGACCACCTGGCTGTCGATAAACAGGGTGGTGTAGGCGTTGCCGCGACCGTCGAAAGTGGTGTGCAGCGGCCCCAGGCCGAGTTCTGGCTCGCCGGCGATGGTGTCGCGCGGGTCCTTGAGCTTGCCGGCAAACAGGTCGGGCAGCTTGGCGATCTCGATCATCGAGACGGTCGGCGACAGCTTGCCGTTGGCGATAAAGTACTTGCCATCCGACGAAGTGTTGCAGCCGTGGGGGTTCTTCGGCACCGGGATATAGCGGGTGAACTCGCTGTCCTGGTCGCCCTTCTTGCGGCCATCCAGCACCGGCACCTTGGAGCCGTCCAGGGTGATGAATTTGCCGGCCTTGACGGCTTTTTCCGCCGCATGGATGTCGAACACCACCACCCAGTCGCGCTCATTGCGCATCATGCCGCCTAGGTCGTAGGCCTTCTCCGAGTTGTAGCAGGTGGCTGCGGTAAAGCGACCGCTGTAATCGGCGTCGGTGTTGTCCAGGTTACCGTCGACGATAATCTGGAAAGCCATCTCCATCTTCTCGGCGTCGATAACGTTGTACATGGTGAAGCTGTTTTCATTCTGCAGATCGAAGATCTTGCCGTCATTGGGATGGGGAATGACGAACTCGGCGTTGGCGAACACGTACTTGGTATGCGGCACCTTCTGCAGGCGCAGGCCGTGGATGGCCTGCACGTTGGGCACGGTGAGCATCTTGTCGCACTTCATGATGTCCAGCCGGATGCGCGCGACCCGGCTGTTGGCCTTATCGTTGATGAACAGGTATTTACCGTCGTACTGGCCGTCGGTCATGGAAATATGCGGATGGTGGCAGTCGCCGTTCTGGAATTTGGCACTCTCGCCCATGATGTGTTTGCTTTCGTTGGTCAGCCCCCAACCGGTGGCCGAATCCACGTTGAATACCGGGATGCGCATCAATTCACGCATCGAGGGCACGCCCATCACCCGTACTTCGCCCTGATGGCCGCCGCTCCAGAAGCCGTAGTACTCATCCAGCTCGCCAGGGCCGACATGAATCTTCGACTTCGACTCCTTGACCGCCGCCGCCCAGGATTCGCGGCTCATCACCGCACTGCCCAGCGCGGTAGCGCCAACCAGGGCCGCGCCGGTCACCGCGCCGACACCGAGGAAGCCGCGCCGGCTAAAGCCGGATTTCTCCAGCAATTCGGCTTGCTGCTGGGCATCGAGTTGCGGGCTGTTCTTCGACTCTTTATCGCTCATAGGTTCTGCTCCTTGGATGGGAAAAGTCGGTTGTCGAGCGAACCACGCAAGCCCTACAGGGCTGGTTCAGGGCACAACCACCTGCACTACTGGAATCAAATCTGGGGCTGTCGAACCGGGTTGCAGGGGCGCCAGCTTGTTGCGTTTCTTCTGCTTGAGAATCAGCGGCGGGCACTTGTCGTCGTTGTGGTAGGTCATCTGGCAATCGAGGCAGTAATGGCACTCGTTGTGATTGATATGGCCGTCCGGGTGGATCGCCTGGATCTCGCATTCCTTGGCGCATAGCTGGCAAGGATTGCCGCATTCCTTGCGGCGCTTGAGCCAGTCGAACAGGCGAAACTTGCTCGGAATGGCCAGCGCCGCGCCCAGCGGGCAGACGTAACGGCAGTAAACCTTGCGGGTGAAAATATTGATCACCAGCAAGATCACCGCGTAGAGCACGAACCACCATTGGCGGTCGAACTTGAGGGTGATGGCGGTCTTGAACGGCTCTACTTCGGCGAAGCGCTCGGCGCTGGACAGCGACTCCAGCGACAGGCCAAACAGCAGCAAGAGGATGATGTATTTAATCGCCCACAGCCGCTCATGCACCGCGAAGGGCAGTTCGTACTGCGGCACCTTGAGCTTGCGCGCGGCTTCGTTGATCAGCTCCTGCAGGGCGCCGAACGGGCACAGCCAGCCACAGAACACCCCGCGCCCCCAGAGCAGGATGCTGGCGGCGGTGAAGGTCCAGAGAATGAAGAGCACCGGGTCGGTGAGAAACAGCTCCCAGCGAAAATCCTGCACCAGCGCATGCACGAAGGTCAGCACGTTAACCACCGACAACTGGCCCAGGGCGTACCAACCGATAAATACCACGGTGAACATCAGGTAACCACGGCGCAACCAATGCAGAAAGTGCGGGCGCCGGGTGAACTTGTCCTGCAGGAACAGGATCAGCGTGAGCAGCAACAAGGCGACCAGTATTACGCCGATCTGGAAGCTCTTCTGGTACCAGATGTTCAGCCACAACGGGCGATTGGCTTCGTCGATCGCAGCCAGCTCGGCGGCAGTCGGCAGCGGCCGGTCGAGGTATTCCTCGGGCAGCTGGTAAGCCAGTTCGAAACTGCTGAACTTGCCGCTGGTCGGGCCGGTCTGCCGCTTCACCAGCAGTTCCAGAACCCAGGGCGAGCCCGGATCGAAACCGGCCGGCGCGCGCACGATAAAGATCGCCATCTCGCTGAAGTCCGGCATGCCCT
>JAIERD010000220.1 GCA_019747155.1 Pseudomonadaceae bacterium | reverse complement strand
AGTGATTCTGGATGGCCTGAATTATCAGGTCGCCCGCCATGCCCTCGGGCACTTACACGCTTACTGCGGCGCCGGCCGTGCCACTTTGTACCAGCTGCAATGTGAGTTGCCATCACTGTCGCGGCCGCTGTACGAGTGCATCCTCACCGGTGTTCCGCCAATCGACAGTGGCATCGTGCACAACGCTGTGGTGCGCCTGTCCAATCACCAGAGCGTCTTCCATTACGCCCGCAACGGCGGTTTGACCACGGCGGCGGCGGCCTATCACTGGATCAGCGAGTTGTATAACCGCGCACCCTTTATCGCGGCGCGCGACCGGCACAGCGACACGCCCGAACTGCCGATCCAGCACGCTCACTTCTATTACGAAGACCACTACCCGGATTCCCACCTGTTTGCCGATGCCGAAAGCCTGCGCCTGCGCCATAGCCCGAATTTTCTCTTGGTGCATCCGATGAATATCGACGACGCCGGGCACCAGCATGGCCTCGACTCGCCGCAATACCGCAACAGCGCACGCAAAGCCGACCTGCTGTTGGCCGAATACCTGCAGCGCTGGCTGGATGCCGGCTATCAAGTGTTGGTGACTGCCGACCACGGCATGAACAACGACCGCTCGCACAATGGCCTGTTACCCGAGGAACGCGAAGTGCCGCTGTTCGTGCTCGGCGATGCCTTTAGTCACAACCCCGACGCCCAACCCCAACAAACCGAACTGTGCGGCACGCTGTGCGCATTGCTGGGAGTGGCCCACGACAAACCTCTGTGCCGGGAGCTGCTTAAGTGACTACCCCAGCGTCTGCCGGGCAACGTGGCCGCCGACTAGCACTGCTGTGTCTGCTGCCGTTCGCGGTGTTTTTTGTCACCTTTCAAATCGCCCCGCTGCTATGGGTCGCCACTCACAGCCTGATTAACGGCGAGAGCTGGAGCTTGGCAAATTTTCAGAAAATCTTCGCCTCGCGTTTTTACCTGCAGGCCATTCAGCACAGCCTGCAGATCGCCTTCTGGTCGAGTTTGATCGGCATGACGCTGGCCATTCTGGGCAGCTATTCGTTGCAGCAAGTGGACTCAAAACTGCGCGACTTCGTCATGGCCTTCTCCAACATGACCAGCAACTTTGCCGGCGTACCGCTGGCCTTCGCCTTTATCATCTTGCTCGGTTTCAACGGTGCACTGACCCTGCTGCTGAAACAGTCCGGGCTGATCAGCGACTTCAATCTCTACTCCAAAACCGGCCTGATTGTGCTCTACAGCTACTTTCAGATACCGCTGGGCGTACTGCTGCTCTACCCGGCTTTCGACGCCCTGCGCGCCGACTGGCGTGAGTCAGCCTCTTTGCTGGGTGCCAGTGCGTGGCAGTTTTGGCGGTATATCGGTTTGCCGGTGTTGGCACCGGCGCTGCTCGGCACCTTCGTAATTTTATTGGCCAACGCACTGGGCGCTTACGCCACCGTGTACGCACTGACCACCGGCAACTTCAATATGTTGCCGATTCGGATCGCGGCCATGGTCGCCGGCGACATCACCCTCGACCCGAACATGGGCAGCGCCTTAGCCATGGTGTTGGTCGGTCTGATGCTGGTGGTCACCGCCGCGCAGCAGTGGCTATTAAAGAGGAGCTACCATGTCGCGCGCTAACAGACCGCTGAAAAATTACTGCGCTCGGCTATGCGGCGTTGAAATCAGCCTCAGAATGCTCATGTACCGCCCGTACACTGCGCTTCTTCGGCTGATTTCGCCTTGCCTAGCCGTCGCTCGCTACATGTTTCAACGGCCTGTTAATGGCAAGCCGGCCGCCCTGTATCACCGCAGCGTGGTCTGGCTGCTGTTTTTAATCCTGCTGCTGCCGCTGGCCGGCACCCTGCTGTATTCACTGTCCAGCAGCTGGTCGGCGACGATTTTGCCGGACGGCCTGACCTTCAAATGGTACTTGGCGCTGTGGAGCGACGGACGCTTTCTCGCTGCCTTCGCCCGTTCGCTGCTGATCTGCTGCGCCGCCCTGTTGCTGGCCGTGCTGCTGATTCTGCCGCTGCTGTTTGTGGTGCATTACTACTTCCCGAAACTCGACCGACTGATGAACGTGCTGATCTTGCTGCCGTTCGCCGTGCCGCCGGTGGTGTCCTCAGTGGGGCTGTTGCAGGTGTATGGCTCGGGGCCGCTGGCGATGGTCGGTACGCCGTGGATTCTAATCGGCTGCTATTTCACCGTGGCGTTGCCCTTTATGTACCGGGCGATCAGCAATAACTTGCAGGCGATTAATCTGCCCGACCTGATGGACGCCGCCCACTTGCTCGGTGCCAGCACTTGGCAAGCCGCCTGGCTGGTGGTGCTGCCGAATCTGCGCAAGGGTCTGATGGTCTCGCTGTTTCTGTCGTTCAGTTTCCTGTTTGGCGAGTTCGTGTTCGCCAACCTGCTGGTCGGCACCCGCTACGAAACCTTGCAGGTTTACCTCAACAACATGCGCAACAGCAGCGGTCACTTCAACAGCGCGCTGGTGATTTCTTACTTCTTTTTCGTGCTGCTGTTCACCTGGGCTGCCAACCGTTTAAACAAGGACCAAGCATGAGTTTCTTAAGCATTCGCGGCCTGCACAAGCAATACGCCGCAACGCCGATCTTTACCGACATCAACTGCGAAATTGGCCAAGGTGAATTCATCACCCTGCTCGGCCCCTCTGGCTGCGGCAAGTCCACCCTGCTGCGCTGCATCGCCGGTCTCACCGAGGTGAGCGGCGGGCAAATCATCCTCAACGGCCAAGACTTAGTACCCCTCAGCCCGCAACAGCGCGGCATTGGCATGGTGTTTCAGAGTTACGCGCTGTTCCCCAATATGAGCGTGGCGCAGAACGTGGCTTTTGGTCTGCGCATGCAAAAAGTCGCCAAGGACGAAACCGCCCAGCGGGTGGACGAGGCCTTGCGCATGGTTGAACTGCAAGATTTTGCCAGCCGCTACCCACATCAATTGTCTGGTGGCCAATGCCAGCGCGTGGCCCTAGCCCGCTCACTGATAACCCGGCCGCGCTTATTGTTGCTGGACGAACCACTGTCGGCATTAGATGCGCGCATCCGCAAACACCTGCGCGAACAGATCCGCAGCATCCAGCAGGAATTGGGCCTGACCACTATTTTTGTCACCCACGACCAAGAAGAAGCGCTGGTAATGTCCGACCGTATTTTCCTGATGAACGCTGGCAAAATCGTCCAGAGCGGCGACGCCGAAACCCTCTACACCGCCCCCGTAGACGCCTTCGCCGCTGGCTTTATCGGCAACTACAACCTACTCGACGCAGACGCCGCCAGCCGCCTTTTGCTGCGGCCGATAAACAGCCGCGTGGCGATTCGCCCGGAAGCCATCCAACTTGGCCACAGCGGCGCCATTGAGGCGCAGATCTGCAGCCACAGCTTGCTCGGCAACGTGATTCGCTACCGAGTGCAAGCCCGTGGCGTCGAATTACTGGTAGACGTACTAAATCGTTCGTCCGCCGATCTATATGCCCCTGGCCAGTCCATAGCACTGACCATCGACGCTCACGCAATCCGCGAGGTGGCCTAATGGCCCTGGCAATTTTCGACCTAGATGAAACCCTGATCAACGGCGACTGCGCCAGCCTGTGGAGCGCCTATATGGCCAAGCTCGGCTGGGTCGATGGCGAGTCGTTCCTCAAGCGCGACAGCGAACTGATGGCGCTGTACAGCCAAGGTTTACTGGCCATGGAAGACTACATGAGCTTTAGCCTGTCGCCGCTGGTGGGTCGCAGCGCCGAAGAAGTCGCCCACGTAATCGAGCCCTTTGTCGAAGACATCATCGAGCCACTGATCTACAGCGATGCCTGCCAATGTTTGGCCCGGCACCGCGCCGCCGGCGACCGCCTGCTGGTGATTTCGGCCTCCGGCGTGCACCTAGTCGCACCGATAGCCGAACGTTTGGGCATCAGCGAAGTGCTGGCCATCGAACTTGAAGAGCAACACGGCTGCTACAGCGGCAACACTCAGGGCATCCTCACCTACCGCGAGGGCAAGGTAAAACGCCTACAGGCTTGGCTTACCGAGCAAGGTGAAAACCTCGACGGCGCCTACTTCTACTCCGACTCGCGCAACGATCTACCGCTGCTGTCGCAGGTTGACCAGCCACGGGTGGTCAACCCCGACGCGGCCCTAAAAGCCCATGCTGAGCAGGCGGGCTGGCCGATTTTACATTGGCGCTAAGGGCCGCCGCTGCGGCAAACTCCGCTAACGTCCAACGAGAATTTGGCCAAGTCCACCGCCCCCCTTAGTGGTGACAACCAGGCCAGCGGAGATTGCCTAATTTGCCCGTCGCACAACCCAGCCCATGTTTGCCAACCCATGCGCCGGAGCCCGATCAGGTGCACATCTGGCACGCATTTTTGCCACAACCGCACGCCGACCTGGTTACCCAGCAACTGCAGCTGTTGTCGACGCAAGAGCGCCACCAACAGGGCAAATTCCATTTGGAGCAAGACCGGCATCGCTATCTAATTACCCGTACATTGGTGCGAACGGTGCTATCTCACTACGCCCCTATCGCCCCGCAGGACTGGGTTTTCGAGAACGACAACTATGGTCGCCCGACGATCACCAATCGCCATCCTCTGGCACAGCGCCTTTGCTTCAATGTGTCGCACACCGATGGCTTGGTGGTGCTCATCGTGACGAGCGATCGGCAGGCCGGTATTGATACCGAAAATACCGCACGCCACGCGCCACTCGACGTGGCCGAGCGGTTTTTCGCAAAGCCCGAGGCGCAAGCAATTCAGCGCCTGCCGCTGGCCGAGCAACAACAACGCTTCTGGGAATATTGGACGTTCAAAGAGAGTTACATCAAGGCCCGTGGCATGGGCCTATACCTGCCGCTGGAGCGGTTCTCGTTTGAGCTCGCCGACGATGCAAAGGTAACCATCGCGTTCGCGGGTAGCGACGACAACCCGGCCGCTTGGCAATTCTGCCAATACCGGCCTGACCCACAGCATCTGGTGGCTGTCTGCCTTGAGCGCACCACCATAGCGCCGCCAACCTTGAGCTTTTGGCGGGTCCAGCCCCTGGACCTTGCCTGCCCGCTAGAGGTGCGGATAACCCGCGGCTGAGCAGAGCCGTGCCCTTGAGGCCAAGGTATTGTGGCCAACAAAGGCGTGCTGCAACAACGCTTATCTGGCACAACCGCACTGAAATGAGCACCCGGAAATTTCAGACACCTCTTGGCCAGCCGCTCAACAGCCCCTATTGCAGTCGTGGATACAGATGCGCCATGCTGCGCCGGCATCTACTCAATAGCCACCCCACTTAGAGGCTGTAAATGCTCCAGGGTAGGCGGGTCGTATAATCCCCCGGCAACCATGATCTTACAAAATAACAGTACTGTTACCCCATCTAATTTATCTACAAAAAAAACCTCAAGGAAGAACATATGGCCAACGCAGCAGCTGTCACCACCGGTAACAATTATGAATTCGATCTGTTCGAAAATTTTGACAATGATTACCTTATCGAAAGTAGCAGTAAGGTAGTTTTTAACTCTGCCGATTATTATCTTGAGCTAAGCGGGAGCGGTTTTTCTGCGCAAGGTGGCGGTACT
>JAIERD010000454.1 GCA_019747155.1 Pseudomonadaceae bacterium | reverse complement strand
CTGTGGCCAAGGGTATCGTTGATCTGCTTGAAATTATCCAGATCGAGAAACATCACCGCCAAATGCTGACCACGCCGCTCGGCCAAGGCAATGGCTTGGCCGATGCGGTCGTTGAGCAGCACCCGATTGGGCAAGTTGGTGAGAAAGTCATGCTGGGCCAAGTGGGTCATTTTCAAGGCCATGACCTGCCCGTCGGTGACGTCATGAAAGACGATCACCGCGCCACTCAGCTGCCCGTTGGCGTCGTGAATCGGCGCGGCCGAGTCCTCAATCGCGCGCTCACTGCCGTCGCGGTGCAGCAGCACAGTGTCGACCGCCAACTTCAGCGGCGCATTCTGCTGCAGCACCAGCTCAATCGGGTTCTGCCGAACCGCTCGGGTGGCCCCATTGAGGATGCGCATCACCACACTGATGGGCTGGCCTCGGGCCTCCTCGCGGGACCAGCCAGTCATGGTTTCGGCCGCCACATTGAGGTAATCAACATTGCCCTGCATGTCGGTGCCGATCACCGCGTCGCTGATCGAATTAAGCGTCACTTCGGCGCGCAGCTGATCGCTGAACACGCCCTCCTCGACGGCTTTGCGCTGGATGATATTGCGCAGCGATTGCGCCACCAGATAGCTGTCAAAGTGATCCTTGGACAGATAACCCTCCGCGCCGCGCTCCACCGCCAAACTGGCCAGGCCCTCGTCCGCAACCCCGCAGAGGGTCAGGATCGGCACCTGCGGCGCGCTCGCATGCAGCTGATCAAAGGTGTCGATGCCGTGGCTGTCCGGCAACGCCAGGTCAACCAGCAAGGCATCCACATCACCCGCCTCCAGACGTGGCAAGGCATCACTGAGGCGCTTTACCCACTCGATGGCATAGGGCTCGTCCTGGGTATTGCTCAATACCTCGCCCAGCGCCTGGGCGTCACCGGCATCGCCGGTAAGAATCATGACTCGACTCACCATCCTGCCTCCTGGAAAAACCCTCGGCCAGCCCTGCGACTGGCCGAGCACTGATTTAGAAGCTCAGGGCTTGGGAATTGACGCTTTTGACGCCGCGCACGTTATCCGCCAACTCGATGGCCAGGGCCTGTTCGGCACCGCTGCTCAGGGTGCCCGTGAGGCTGACTACGCCGGCGTTGGTACTCACCCCGACATCCGCACCGCTGACATTGCTGGAGTACAGCAAGGTCGATTTGACCTTGGCGGTAATCCAGCTATCGGCAATTTCCTGGCTGGCGGCGGCGCTGGTTTGCTTGGCGCTATCGGTCAGCTTGCTGGCGGTGCTGGCAAGCTTTAATTGGTTGTCGACCGAGACCACGCCACGGGTATTCATCGCCATGCGGCCAGCCAGTTCCTTGGCCTTGGCGCTCTCGGCCAAGCCGGTCAAGGTGACCTTGCCACCCAGGGTTTCTACCGCCACGGCCTGGGCGTCGGTGTACTTGCTCCAGATCAGTTTGGATTTGACCGCAGCGCTGATGCTGGCATCTTCAACCACCTCGCTGTAACCACGGGCGGTGCTGGCCGGCGGGCTGAAGTCGGCTTGCACGACGATCTGGTTATCGACTTTCTGAATGCCGCTAACCCCCAAGGCAATTTGCTTGGCCAGGTCTTTGTTGACCTCTTCATTGACCTTGCCGGTCAAGATCGCCAGGCCTTCATGCACCGTCACGCTCAAATCACTGGCGCTCAGATACGGGCTCAGGGTGTAGGTGGTCCAGATCTGCGCCTCCTGTCGAGCATCGGTAATGTCTTGCGCCACGCTGTTGGCAGAAGCGCTCATTGCCGCCATCGATAAGGCCATGCCAGTGGCGATCAGTAGTGTGCGGGGTTGGCTATACATAGTGGTTCTCCATCCGAGGAAAATGCCCGCAGCCAAGCGCCAGCCGCGCAATTGCGGTAGCGCCGTCTGGGCTGCGGGGTTGAGCGTATTACTTGGTTTTGTCGAGAAAGCTCTTAACTTGCTTGTCGGCTTCGTCGCGGGTGACCGCGTAGCGTTCTTGCACCAGGCCAGCGAGTTTTTCGATATGACCTTGGGACTCCAGCAGCTCGTCTTCGGTCAATTTGCCCCAGGCAATTTTGGCCGCACCCACTTGCTGCTTCCATTTACCTTTGAGTTCGTCAGCGCTAGGCAGGCTCATGCTTTAACTTCTTTAACGGTTTTATCGGCGGTTTTTTGTGCCGCCGGCGGCGCCGTCACAGTGACGTGACTGCTGCCCGGCGCAGGATTGGCTTGGCCGCGCTGTACATTCTGCTCGGCGTTGTTGGCTTCGCCCTTGGGCGAGTTGTAACCAGCGGGTTTATACATGCTGACCTCCAATGAGCCCGGCGTCCGGCAAGGTTGCGAGACACCACGCACACCACCATGGGCTATCGCCAGCACTGCGTCGGTGCGCTAGCACGCTTAAGCGCCGGAACGCCCGCCTGGGCCTCTGTACGCTGGCGAACAGACCTTGGCCGCTGCGGCGCAGATGCTATGAACTGCTTCAAACAAACCCACCAATAGCAGTGCCGCGCCGCCGGCCACCTCGCCGTCGCGCAGTTCCTCACTGCGTTTACCTTGCCTCTTCAGGAGTCAGCCATGCAGCTCAAATCAAACTCAGCGCAACCCGTCGCAAATGCCTTGGACGCTAAATCCATCGCCATTGCCAAACTCAAAGCCGAAGGCATCGCCTCTGGCGTTTCGCGTGAATTTCACAACCTGATTACCGACATCGAAGACCTGATCAAAGAAACCGCCACCCTGACCGGCGACGAGCTGGCCCAGACCAAAGCCCAGCTCACCGCCCGCGTCAACGCCGCCAAAGAGGTGCTGGCCGGGCTGGGCAATACGGTGTCCGAGCAGGTGCGCAAAAACGGCGAGCGGACCAATGAGTACGTCCATGCCCAGCCTTGGCGCGCCATCGGTGGCGCTGCTGCAGTGGCCTTTGTGCTGGGCCTGCTGCTTAACCGCCGCGGCTAGCCCCAACTGAATCCCCTTGGAGCATCGACATGGACGACTACCGCCATCACGTATCGGGTTTTTTCCCGCACCGCGACATTGCCGAGAACACCTTGGCCACCCTGCTCGAACACGGCATACCCAGCGCTCAACTAGAGATTTTTGTCGATGCCGGGCAAGTGCCGCCCGCCCCAACACCGCAGAAGCACAGCAATGCGGTACTCAAAGACATGTTGGTTGACGGTGCGCTTGGCACTGCCGTAGGCGGCGGGCTCGGCGGTCTGGCGAGCGTTGGCTTGGCCGCCGCCAACGTCAGTCTGTTTATTGCCAGCCCGCTACTGGCGCCACTGATGTTGCTCGGTGGCGGCGCCAGCCTGGGCGGCTTCTTCGGTGCCGTCGTCGGCGCCTCCGCCGGAGCCGGCGACCATCAAGGGCGCTTTGCCGACCTGATCAGCACGGCGATCAAAGCCGGTGATGTGGTGCTGGTGGCCGAAACCTTCAGTGAAAAGCAAACCGCCATCGCCCGTGAGGTTATTGCTGCTGCCGTCGGCGAATACAAAGACCTCAGCCTGGCTTGAAGAAAGCTGTGCTCCCTTGTGTGCTAGCCAGCGCAAACTAAACGTGCTCGGCGCTGAAGCAGTTTCACTGTGGTTTGGTGCTGGGCGGTTTGAGCCGGCTCGCCTGGACTTTAGAACGAGCTTTGCGACGATCGTACAGGCCCATCAGCGGAGTCACGGAAAACCCGTGCAGCAGTACCGAGGCGGTGACTGCGGTCAGGGTGATGGCAATGAACTGCTCGACCAACGGACTGGGCAACCCATGGCTGATGGCGAACATCAGGTAGTACACCGAGCCGATGCCGCGAATTCCGAACCAACCGATCAGCCGGCGCTGATCGCCGCTAAAGTCGGTACCGAGTAAACCCAGCCATACCGACAGCGGGCGCACCAATACAAACAACAGGATCACGAACACCAGCACGCTGACATCCACCCGGATAAACGCCAGCATGGCGCCGACCACCAGCACCACGGTGACTTCAGCAATCCGCTCCAACTGCTCATTAAAGCCACGCACACCCTGCATCATGTAGGCGCTGGCGTGCTTGGGGTCGGTGGTGCAATCGTCCTGGGCTTGCTGACCGAGTAAACCGACAAACCCGGCAACGCCTGCGCCGTCCTGCTTGTCCCGTTCTTTAACCCGCTGCAATGCCAGGCCGGCGGCAAACACCGCGAGAAAACCATTGGCCTCGCAGAGCACCGTCACCCCGTATGCCAACGCCACCAGCCCCAAGGCGAGAAACTCATCCAAGCCCAGCGACTCGTGATGGCGACTGCGCAGGTACACCACCAGTTTGCCGACCAAGGTGCCCAGCAGCGCGCCGAGCAACAAGCCAATCGCCATCGCCCAGAGCACCTCGACCGCCAGCCAATGCCAGCCCCAGGGGCCAAGGTCATGCAGGCCAAGCAAGCCCAGCCCGAGCAACACAAACGGCAACGCCGCACCGTCATTAAAGCCGCCCTCACCGGTCAGGCTAAAGCGCAACCAGTCACGGTCGGCGGCGCTGGCCACTTGTACATCGGCGGCCAGCACCGGGTCTGTGGGTGCCAAGATACCGCCCAGCAGAATCGCCGCACCAAGCGGCAAGCCCAAGCCATAAACCCCGAGCAGGGCAAGCAGGGCGACCGTCAGCGTCATGGAAATAAACACTAAACGAATCGGCATGCGCCACAGCCGGTCGGTCAGTGGCAGGCCGAGTTTCAGGCCGGCGGCAAACAGCGAGATCAGCATGGTGATCTCGCTGATGCGCTCCAGCAAGAGCCCGTGCAGCAGTGGATTGGGCGTCAGCAGGGCAAAACCGGCCGGGCCGAGAATCACCCCGGCGAGCAGGTAGAGCATGGCCGTGCTCAGTGGCAAGCGTTTGAGTAACGAACCGAACAGCAGCATGCCGATCAGCAGGATGCCGATGATCATGGCCCAGAGCGCGAACGAGGTGGCGTCGTTCATGTTGACCGAGCCCGTTGCGCAGGCCGGCTCAGGTGGTTTTCAACCATTGAACAAGCTTGCCTCCCCGGCTCGGCGTGAACCCGGCCCGCTGCACCGGCAACGGTGCAAACGGGCAATGCACTACACCCTGCGCCGACACGTAAAAAGTCGTCACCAAGGGCAACGGTTTGGTACTGCGCCGGTCTAGACGCAAATTCGGAAAGGCGACAATGTTCTGCCCGCCATCCGCGCTTTGCTCAAGGTTTTTGCACAGTTGCTGGGGCAAGTCGTTATCGCAAGACCTGTACATGCTGTACCTCCAGTTGCGCCAAGCTCGCGCAAAATTGCGAGCGACGTAACCGCGACAATGGCAGCCCGACTGAGCAGCGTCGGTGCGTTAACGCGCTTAGGGCGGCCTCAAGCAGGCGGGCATCGACGGCGCGCCCAGGCAGCGGCCGCGCGGCAGACGATTAAAGCGCCAGCGCCATCGCGGTGCACGTACAGAGCCACTGCACCAGCAACACGCGAGGGCCTGGCCATTATTGGGCAAGCCTTGCGCGCCGCGTTGAACTGCACCCTGGCAGCCACTCATGGCGCCCCACCGGGC
>JAIERD010000439.1 GCA_019747155.1 Pseudomonadaceae bacterium | reverse complement strand
ACAACCCTGAGCTGACCGCTGACGACCTGAACGACATCGACAAGGCCCGCGACATCGCCAAGAAGGCTGGTGCCAAGGTGCTGGGCTTCGAAGGTCTGGGCAAGCTGCAGGTGATGATTTTCGAAGAGCTGGTCGAGCACAAGCTGGAACAGCCGCACTTCATCACCCAGTACCCGTTCGAAGTTTCGCCGCTGGCCCGCCGCAACGATAACGATCCAAGCGTTACCGACCGTTTCGAGCTGTTTATCGGTGGCCGCGAAATCGCCAATGCCTACTCCGAGTTGAATGACGCGCAAGACCAAGCCGAGCGTTTCCACGCCCAGGTGGCCGACAAGGACGCTGGTGACGACGAGGCCATGCATTTTGACGCCGACTTCGTTCGCGCCCTGGAATACGGCATGCCACCGACTGCCGGTGAAGGTATCGGCATCGACCGTTTGGTCATGCTGCTGACCAATGCGCCGTCGATTCGGGATGTGATCCTGTTTCCGCATATGCGTCACGAAGCCTAATTGAGGCTGACAAAAAGCCGCCTTCGGGCGGTTTTTTGTTGTGGCGCGGCGCGCGTTACGGCAGCTATTGTTTGGGTTGAGTCAGCGCAATCATTTGAATGGATCAATTGCAGTTAAAGGAATATCGGTTTTGAGCAAAAAGTTAGACAAACCCAGTGCCTCGCAAGTGGCCAGCGATGTGGCTGACAGCGTGCAGTACCAGGGCCGCAAAGCCACGCGCCAGGGCAGTGAGCAGCGCCGCCAGGCGATTCTCGATGCGGCCTTGCGCATTATTGTGCGTGACGGCGTGCGCGCCGTGCGGCATCGCGCGGTAGCCACCGAGGCGGCGGTGCCATTGTCGGCTACCACCTATTACTTCAAAGACATCAACGACCTGATTACCGACACCTTTGCCCTGTTTGTCGAGCGCAGCGCTGCGGCGATGTCGGCGTTCTGGGCGAATGCCGAGCAGCAATTGCGGCAGATCGAGGTCGGCCTTGGTCAGGATCTCGAGTCGCGCCGGCAATTACTCGAGCAAATCGTCGAAATGGCGGTGGCCTATGTCTGTGCCCAGCTCAGCGGCAACCGCGACAGCCTGCTGGCCGAGCAAGCTTTTCGGCTTGAGGCATTGCTCAACCCGGGCTTGCTGGAGTTGGCTGCGGCGCACCGCAAAATTCTCTATCAAGGGGTCGATCGGTTCTTTCGCGTGCTCGGTTCGCAGCAGCCCGATGAGGATGCCAAAGTGCTGACCGGAATGATTTTGCAGATGGAATATCAAGGCCTGCTGGACGGCGTGGATAATCTCAATCTGGACGAAATGCGCGGGCTGTTGCGGCGTTATCTGCGCTTGGTCATGGGCTTGTAATCTGGGCACGCTGTAATGGGCGGTTTTTCACACGGTCTGTTTTGCGCCATTACAGTGTTTAGGGAGAGTTAAATGAAAGTGTCGCAGGTGTTGCTGTTGGTTGCTGTCTGCCTGTTGTTGAACGGTTGTCTGGTGCTGTTCAAAGAGCCAATCCCCGCAGGGCAAGTGGCTCCGGTGCAGTTGCTAGGCAGTTGGCAGCGCGATAACGAATGGGGCGAACAGCTGCAGCTGGAGATCAGCGCCGACGCCAACAATCATTATGTGGCGAAGATTCGGGTGCTCGGTCAGGACGCCGAGCCTGAGGTCTATCCTTTCACCGTGGCGCGCAGCGGCGAGCGTTGGTATGCCTCGCTAAGCCTGCCGAAGCGCTTTGGCAGCAACTACGCAATTGCCGGTTTCGAAATTAGCAAGCGCAACGAGCTGGTGCTTTACAGCCTGGATCCGCAGCGTTTCCTGCAAGAGCTAAAAGTGGGCAGCCTGCAGGGCCAGTTAGTTGAAACCCAAGGCAGCGGCAGTGCTTTGATCAGCAGTCCGTTGCCGCAGGTGTTGGCTTATCTAAATGACCCGGCCAACGCCGATGTATTTATCGAGACTGCGCGTTATCAGCGTATCGACCAGTGAGGCTCTGATGAGCAAGCGCAAGCTCCCCGACGATTACCAACAGACTATCCGCAGCTTGTCCGACCGGATTGTCGAGGCGCAAACGCCGATCCGCGTGCTCGATGCGATCAAGTGGGACGACGGCGTGCGTAAGGCCTTTCTCAAGGGTAAGGGCAAGCACATGCCCGCCGTGGACTTGGCTTATTACCAGGCGCGGCCGCTGTCGTTTGACTCGGACGCGAAAAAACTCGAATTCCAAAATATCGAACGGGATATCACTCGCCATCTGGGCCAGTTCAATCCGGTCGGACAGATCATGCGGCGCATGTGCAAGGAGTACCGCATGGTGGTGCGGATGCTCGAGGCACGTGGCACGGCGGATTTCGGCCTGATCTCGCAAGAGCTCTACGGCGCGGCCTCGGATGCCTTCCATGCCGGTGACCCGACCCTGGCCGATCTGGGTTTGATGCTCTCGGACTACCTGAACAACATCGCCGGGCGTGGTGATTTAAAGGACGAGGCCAAGACCCTGACCGCTGAAGATGCGGTGGCCATGTTGCAGCAGCGCTTGAGTGGCGTGTTCGGTGACGGCGATGACACCGTGCGGGTATTTGTCTCCGACGGCATTGTCGCCGACGCCGCCGCCGGTGCCGATTACATCAAGATTCGCGCCGATGCCATGTTCAACGAGCGCGATGTGCGGGCGTTGGAAGTGCATGAAGGGCTAGTACATGTCGGTACCACCTTGAATGGTCTGAATCAGCCGTTTTGTACCTTTCTGGCCAAGGGGCCGCCGTCTTCCACCGTGACCCAGGAAGGCCTGGCGATTCTGATGGAGGTGATTGCCTTTGCCTCCTATCCAACCCGTTTGCGCAAGCTGACCAACCGCACCCGCGCCATTCATATGGCCGAGGAGGGCGCGGACTTTTTGCAGGTGTTCGAGTTCTACCGTGAGCAGGGTTTCAGCATGCAAGACAGCTACGGCAACGCCAGCCGGGTGTTCCGTGGCTCCACCCCGCAAGGGCTGCCGTTTACCAAGGACTTGTCGTATTTGAAGGGCTTTATCCTGATCTACAACTACATCCAGCTGGCAGTGCGCAAGGGCAAGCTGGAGCAAATCCCGCTGCTGTTCTGCGGTAAAACCACCCTCGAAGACATGCGCACCCTGCGTCAGTTGGTCGATGAGGGACTGGTGGCGCCGCCCAAGTACTTGCCGCAGCAGTTTCGCGATTTGAATGCCTTGTCGGCGTGGATGTGTTTCTCCAACTTCCTCAATCACCTGAGTTTGGACCGCATAGAAGCCGACTACGCCAACATCCTCTAGGAGCTACTGCGCTCGGCTATACGGCGTTGCAAGCGGCCTGAAAAATGCTCATTTACAGATGTAAACTCCGCTTTTTCAGGCCGCTTGCGCCTTGTCTAGCCTTCGCTCGTGACGCTCCTAGCATTGGGGCTGTATATGAATTTGTCGGATGGCCGTAACGCGGGCTATCACATGTTTTGATCCATTTAGGGAGTGACACCCATGCACCACGGAAGCTGTCTCTGTCAGGGCGTGACCTTCACCGTGAGCGGCGAGTTGCCGCCGATTCAGGTTTGTCACTGCAGTCAGTGCCGGCGCGCGCAGGGCGGGCCGGTGGCGACCAATCTGCCGGTGGCTGAGGCGCAGGTGACGTGGCTGACGGGGTTGGAGTTAATGCAGGGCTATGAGTCAGCGCCGGGCAAACTGCGTTGCTTTTGCCGGGTGTGTGGCTCGCCGCTGTTTAGCCAGCGCAGTTCTTTGCCGGGGGTATTGCGTCTGCGCGCCGGTTTGCTGGCCGAGCCGGTGAAGGCCGCCGTGGGTTTTCATTTCTATCATGACTCCAAGGCCAGTTGGTGGCCGGGGTCGATTGATGCGCCTATCTATCCTGCGGGCCAATGATGCGCAGCCTCGGTCTGTGTCTGTTGGCCTTGCTGTTGGCGGGTTGCGATTCGTGGTTGTTTTATCCCGAGCGCGAGCTGAGTGTTACCCCCAGCGTTGCCGGCCTTGAGTTCACTGATGTGTTTATCAGCGCCGCCGACGGCACTCGGTTGCACGCCTGGTGGTTGCCGGTTAAAGCCGGTGTTGCGGTAAAGGGTACGGTGCTGCATTTGCATGGCAATGGCGGCAACGTGGCGAGCCATCTAGGTGGCAGTTGGTGGTTGCCGGCCCAGGGTTATCAAGTGTTGCTGCTGGATTATCGCGGCTATGGTCGCTCGCAAGGTGAGCCCAGCCTTAGCGGCGCTTATCAAGATATAGACGCCAGCTTTGCCTGGTTGGCCCAAGCGCCGCAGGTGCAAGGCAAGCCCTTGGTGTTGCTGGGGCAGAGTTTGGGCGGCGCCATGGGTGTGCATTATCTGGCTGAGCATCCGTTGCAGCGGGCGCGGCTGAAGGCACTGGTGCTGGATGGCGCGCCCGCCAGTTATGCTGATATGGCGCAATACACCTTGAGCAACTTCTGGCTAACCTGGCCGCTGCAGGTGCCGTTGTCGTGGCTGATGCCAGAAAGCGACAGCGCGATTTACGCCATGCCGCAGTTGCAAGGTTTGCCGACTTTGTTCTATCAAAGCCTCGATGATGAGGTGGTGCCTCTTTCCAATGGCGTGCGCTTGTATCAAGCTGCGCGCCCGCCGCGGGTGCTGCAACCGACTCGCGGTGGTCATGTGCAGACGTTTGCCGAGCCGCTGTGGCGTGAGGTGATGCTGCGCTATCTCGACGACCCGCAAGGCTTTGTTGGTTTGCGCCGGCTGGCCGAAATTCCTAACCCTGAGAGTCCGCAATGAGTGAACGTAACGCCATCCCCCTGATTCTTACCGCCATCGGCAGTATTTTGGCCAGTGTGCTGGCGCTTTGGTCCTACGGTTACCTGCATATCGCCAAGCCGGAAGATTCACTGCTGCTGTCTGAGTTCACCATGTACAAAACCACGCCCGGTTCCGATTACCGCTTGGGTTTGGAGCCGGCTACTCAGGTTGCGCAGTGCGTGGATGGCGTGTTGGTGCTGTTTGATACCGCGCAAAAAGGCCTGAGTGGCGTGCTGGTGGATAACAAGAAAAGAGCCGTGCGTTGCATGGGTCAAGAAACCCCGCAAGAAATCAAGTAATAGTCCGCCATGAACGTGCAGCCATAGGGCTGCACCTCAGTGGACTGGGCTGTCTTGTTGGGCCAGCAGGTCGTGCAGATGCTTGCGTGACAAGGCTAAAAAGCGCGGCGTCGGCCCGATGTCTTCGTACAGCGGGTCGCCTTGCTCGTCGGTAGCTACCACCTGGCTGCCTTTGACATAGGGCAGACCGGCTTCCAGCTCTTCTAAGGCTGCACCTATAAGCTCACCGAGCATGTCTTCGGGTTGGCGTTTGGGGTACATCTCGGCCAGCGCGGCAAGGCGGGCGGCGGCTTCGAGGTCGAGTTGGATCTGGTAGCGGTTGCGAGTCAGACGCCACTTGGCGTTCTCTTCCCAGTGGCGGACCAGTTCGCGAATCTTCATAAACACCTCAGCTTTTATCTGTTTGGCGGGCTCTCACGCGGCGACCCATGGCGGC
>JAIERD010000541.1 GCA_019747155.1 Pseudomonadaceae bacterium | reverse complement strand
TGCGGCGGCTCGATATCGCCGGGGAACTGCTGGCCGGCGAACAGCACGGACTTGGCCATCTGCCGCAGCGGGCGCATCAGCGCCGACTTGTTGGCGGCCATGCTGTTGGGGGTGTTGTTCAGGCGACGGTCGCCCACGCGCTGGATCAGCAGGATCCGCACACGGCGGGCGGCCTTGTCGGTGATGCGCAGGTACTCCACCACCTGAAAGTCGCTGCCTGGCGCGTCCAGCATGTTGCCGTCGCCCCAGTACACGCCCGGGTAATCCGGGTAGGTCTGCGGCACCGAAAAGCGGGCTTTGTCCAGCTCGGAAAGGATCGCGGACGGCAGCGGTACGCCAGCCGAGTCCACCGGCGTTTCACCGAGACCCAGTAGGGCACCCGTGGCCACGCGCATGGGACTGTCGGCAATGCTCACGGCGGCATTGACCAGGCGGCCAGCCAGCACGCCCAGGTCGTTGCCATGCAGCTGCGGCACCACCAGCACACGCGGGGCCAGAATGTCCTGGGTGATGGCGCGCTGTTCAGCCAGATAGGCGTTCCAGTCCAGCAGCGGGTCGATGCCCTCAGTGGCGGCCATCACGAACAGGCGGCGGCCATACTGGTTATTGATGGCCACGGTCTTGGCGTGCAGGGCTTCCAGCGCGTCACCGGTTGCCACGGGCGAACAGATCACCACCGCTTCCACGGTGACGCCCTGCTGCATAGCGCCATCCAGCGCGGTTTCCCAATCGGCCGCAGCTGCAATCGGCAGAGCCATGCAGGCCCAGCGGTCGCCACCGTTCAGGCGAGCGGCTGCAACCTGGGTTTTCAGGTCGCTGGCTGCTGCGCCCAGCTCGGTGTCCAGATCGCTCTGGGTGTTCAAAGGGATCGGCTCGCCGACGTTGGTCGCCGACAGGCCAATAAAGAGGAAATAGCGTTCAATTTCCGTGACTGGGCCTTGACCCAGATTCAGGTTGTAGACGCTGACTTTGCCTTGAGCCATGCGAGGCCTCGCTATCGGGGTGCGTTGAGGGTTTGCTGCAGTACCGTGCGCACGATTTCGCGCACGTCCTGCGTGTCTGCGCCCAGTACGGCGCGGGCCGGCAGTTCGATCTGCCAGCGCTGTTTCTTGGTGTCGCCGGCCAGCTTGGCGAGGATCAGCCCCGCCCTGCCGCTGGTGAGGTTTTCCTGAATCCATCCGTTGGAAGGGCGCTTCCAGCGCTTGCCGTTGCGGATCCGGTAGCCGGCTTTCAGCAGGGCGCGGGCCTGATGGCGAGTGGCCGGGGCGTTGTAGTCCGGGGTTTTGCCCAGCCGGCGCATCCGCGCGGCGGTCATGGTTTCCGGGCGGCCGTGCTGATGGTCGGCGGCAATGCGCGCCACCAGCCGGTTGCCCCAGCCCAGCACCGCCTCGTCGGCGGTCAAGCTGACCACCTGCAGGGTTTTGCCCAGGCCGCGCATCATCTTGCGTTTGCCTCCCGCCTTGCGGGCCTCGAAGGGCGTCCCGTCGACGTTGCGCTGCTCGCTGATGCGCTTGCGGTTGCGGGTGCGCACACGCTTGGCGGCGTTGTTCAGCAGCCGGCGGCGCTTGGACGCCGGCAGGCTCAACAGCTCCAGGGTCTGCTGCGCGTCCAGCATGCCGCGCACGTCAAAATCAACGGTCGGTGCGGCCATCGGTCACCCTCCCGTCGTCGGCAATCCATAGATCGAACGGCACGAACGCCCAGCGCTTGCCGAAGGCTTCAATCTCGCCATCCGGATCCTCGGCCAGGTGCTGCGGCTCGATGAAGTCCAGCTGCAGCTCCACGTCGGCGGTGTCGGCGTCCAGCTGGTCAATCTCGAAAGTTGGGGGCGGCAGCGCGTCATCCTCTCGGCCTGGGTCGTTGGCTTCCAGCCAGGAACCCACCAGCGCCATCAGGCGGCCGGGGTGGTCGGCGAAGCGCTCCAGCACGATCACCGCGCGGTAGCGCATGTCGCCCATGTGCAGGCCCTGCTCGGTGTGCTTCCAGTACAGCGGCAGGGTCACCTGCTCGGCCCAGCTGTCCAGCTGTTCCGGCAGCACTAGCCGGCGCTCGATCAGGTGGCTGGTGAGTGCGCGCAGCTTGTTCACAGCAGCACCGCCGTGATGCGGCCACGGCCTTGGATTAGGCGCACCGCCTGCTGGCTGAAAGACAGGAACACCTCGTGGGTTTCGGTGCTTTCCTTGGCCAGGTTTTCGGCGGATTCGCGGCGGTTGACGGTGGCGAACTGCTGCAGCAGGTAGGCCTTGGCGCGGCAGTACACGGCGCGCTTGTAGGTGGCTGCGTAGAAGGCACGTTCCGGCAGTACCTGCGTGTCGGCGGTTTCCACGTTGCTGATGCCAGCGGCCTGCCACGCGGTTTTGCGCTTGGCCAGGTCACGGTTCACCTCGCCCATGGCGTTGGTGATCCCGTCGGCCAGCAGATCCACCACGTATTCCGCCGGCAGGCGGTAGCCGGTCTGGAACTCGCTCACGCCCAGGTCGGGCCAGAACCCGTCGTTGGGAATTGCGCGTTCCACCAGGGTGGTGGGTTTGCCGGAAAAGCTCATTGCTGGCCGTCCATCGAATAGGGGCGGGGGTGGCTGCTTTCAGGCATTGGCACAGGGCCATGGCTTCGGCAGGCCCCCGCTGGGGGGGGTAGTCGGTTAGGTGGTCGGGTTTTAGTCGGCCTTGGCCTGCTCGGCTTGCTGCTTGCGCAGGGCCTTGGCGGCATCGTCCGAGCGGGTTTTCACCCCGATTTCCGGATAAAGCGCGGTCGCTCGCTCGAAGTGGTCGATGGCGTCCGCCCACTGCTCGGTTTCCATGGCGAGGATCCCCAGCAGCTTGTGGAAGCGCGCCGGGATGCGCTCGAACAGCTTCCAGGCCTTCGGCAGCTGGGTGCCTTCTTCGGCGGTGATCTCGGCCCAGTAGCCGTCCACGTAGGGCATCAGCTGCGACAGGTACGGCTCGGGGCTGCGCTTGGCCTTGTGCTCGGCTTCGGCCCAGTCGATCAGCGCATCAGCCACAAAGGTGGGCACGTCGCGCTTGAAGCGGGCGGGCATTTCCTGGCCCTGCTCGATGGCGAACAGCGCCAGATCCAGGCCTGCCTCGAACTGCTCGGTGTCGAACAGCCAGACCAGCACCTGCATCAGCACCTGATTGGGGTGGTTCAGGCCCGACTCGCGGTAGCGCTGCACGTAGTCCAGGTACTTGGGCAGCAGCTCTTCCCGCTTGAGTGTCTGGCGGTCGGCCATCGAATTCATATCGGAAAGGCGCGCCAGATCCTCGGCAAGCGCCGAAGTCATCAGCGCCAGGTGTTTCTGCGCATTGGCCGGGCCTGCCAGGGCCGCTGCGGGGCTGTACGCCACCGCGCGGTTGGCAGACCGGCCTTGCTCAAGCATGCGCTGCTTGTGGGCAAGTGCCGGGCTGATCATGGTTATACGAACTCCACGGCGGCGGCTTCGATAGCCGCGAACTTGCCCAGCTGCTCGATCACGTAGCCTTCGTTTCGGGCGTTGAAGTCCTCGGTCTGCGAGCGGTTCGGGTTTTCCTTGATGTGGCGACGCCAGCTGCTGTCCTGAAAGTAGATCGACAGGTTGTCGAAGCTGGTAACCACCACGCCCTTGCTCGGGAAGAACGGGCAGGTGTACGCCGGCAGGCCGCCGTAGGTGGCAACCACCTGGGCCATTTCCACGCGCTCTTTTTCGGTCGGGGTGTCGCCCTGCTTGGCGTACAGCTTGGCCTTGTCATTGGCCAGCAGATCGCGGCCGATGATGGCAATCAGGTCTCCACCGTCGCGGTGTTCTTCCTCGATCATCAGCGACACGTCATGCACCAGGGCGTCGAGGTTGGCGTAGTCACCCGTCGCGCCGATCTGGATCTTGCCGGCGGCCTTGGTGCCTTCGGTCAGCACCTGCTCCGGGGCCTGCTCGCGGGCAATCTGCAGCCAGCCCTTGTTCACGTCCTGCAGCAGCGGGTTGGCCACCGGGTCGCTGGTCGCGGCCACACTGGTGCCGTTCCAGCCGATCATGATGCGGTCGAGGCCGATCTGTTTCTGCACGGCGGCGGCATAGCGCTGCGGGAAGTTCGGGAACTTGGCCCATGCGTCGATGGTGGCGAATTTCAGCGCCACGTCGCTGTGCGTCTCGAACAGCTCATAGCCCTGGCCGTCCAGGCTGGCCGCATTGCGCGGCACCCGGTCAGCGTTGTTGGTGTTGGTGCGGCCGGTGACGGGACCAGTCAGGCCCAGCATGACCTTCTGGCCCTTGATCTCGCTGACCGGGATCACGTTGACCCGCTGCAGGAAAGCCGAGCTGTGGGTGATTTTTTCGTTCAGGGTCTGCGCCAGGGACGGCGTGACGTTGAATTCCTCGCGGGCCGATTGCACGCCATAGGTGGCGGCGATGGCGACGGCCAGGGCGCTGAATTTCAAGCGGGCTGCATTGCTCAGGCTCATTAGTACACGGCCTCTTGTTGATCATCGACAGCGCCAGTGACTGGGGGCACGGGTTTGCCGTTGCCCTGATTCAGCGCGGTGTTGAATTGCTCGGTGAGCGAGTCCAGCGAGCCTTTCAGGCTGTTGAACTGCTCGGCGGTGATGCCAGCGGCTGGGGCCGCTTCCGGTTCAGCTGCGGGGGCTGCTGGCTCGTCCGGGGTTTGCTTGGCAAAGGTGGCCGCGCTCATCGCCAGGCTGGTGGCCACGGTGTCGAGTTTGTCCACCGCTGCGGCGAAGGCCTGTGCGGTTTTCGGATCCATTGGGGTGCTCTCGTCTTTGGGGGTTGCGGGGGATTTGTTGAAGCCCGGCAGCAAGCGCCCCAGGCTGGCGAAGAACGCACGCCCAGCACTCTCGGCGTCGTCATCTGGCAGGCATTCATCCAGATCAGGAAGGCGTACAGGGGCAGCAAAGAAGTTGTCAGCGGTGGCGTTGCGGCGTGAGAAGTGCAGCCGCTGAGTGCCCAGGCTGGCCGGTTCGTCGGTCACAGCCATGGCATTCAGATAGGCCTTGCCGGTGTTGGCGAAGTTCGGCTGGATCTCCACGCTGGTGAACAGCGCCTGGCCTTCTTTGTTCAGCTCCAGCAGCCGCATATTCGGGCGCAGTTGGGCGAACAGCCCTACCTTGCCGTCGGCCAGATCCTCGGCCTTGAGGGCCACCACGTCACCGAAGTTGCCGTAGTAGCGCATGTGCTCATAACGAATCACGGCGGTGTAGGTGGCCGTGGAATAGGTTTCCGCCATGTCGCGCAGGTCCTGCGCTTCAATGGTGCGGCCGTCGATGGTGGCACCGCTGGTGGCGACTTGAATCCATCCGGTGATGAGGTTCTGGGGCATTGTTCTGGCTGCTCGGCTGAGTGGGGCGACTGGTCGTGTCGACGTCAGAGCCCCCACCATAGGCATCGGCCAAAACCTAAACAAACGCTTTAATTACGTGCTGTAACTATCTGATAAAAATAGGAATAAAACGGAATTTACGGGCGCGTTTCGGGGCTTTTTGCCGCATAGACTGCGGCCCATGCCTTACTCGACCGAAATA
>JAIERD010000407.1 GCA_019747155.1 Pseudomonadaceae bacterium | reverse complement strand
GAGCCTGGATTCTACCGGTGGCTGACTCTCTGCCTATCGTTTCAAACGTTGCACTTATTCTATGAATTCAGGCAGTAATTGCTGCTGTTTGATATTCGCCACGGCTTCAAGGGCATTCAGCGTTTGTTCGCGCAAGGCCGCCCCCGCTTGCTGATAGACCATAAAAGCCATGCCCAGCACTGGGATTAAGCCAATCAACAGGTAGCTTAGGGCTAGCTTTAGGCGCAGCGGCATGCGGTCAACTCCGGGGTAGAAGGGTTACAGTTGGGGTGCTGTGTAAAATATTCTGCAATTTTCGTGCAAATTAATAGACGTTTCGTGTTTTTTTGTCTGCGGGCCTGAAGGCCGCTGTTTTGGCCTGTAGGGTTAGCGCGCCATGGCCTTAGCGCTGCTAGAGTGCGCTGACGAAGAGCGCGGATTTGCGTAAGAGGACAGGTATGAGGATTCTGGTAACAGGGGCGAGCGGCTTTATTGGTGGGCGTTTCGCCCGCTTTGCCTTGGAGCAAGGTTTGCAGGTGCGCATCAATGGCCGCCGCGCCGAGGCCGTGGAGCATCTGGTTGCGCGCGGCGCCGAGTTTATCCAGGGCGACTTGGCCGATGCCGAGCTGGTGCAGCGGCTCTGTCAGGGCGTCGACGCGGTGGTGCATTGCGCCGGTGCGGTGGGTGTTTGGGGCAGTTATCAGTCGTTCTATCAAGCCAACGTGACGGTCACCGAGAACATCGTTGAGGGTTGCCTGAAGCAGCAGGTGCGGCGTTTGCTGCATTTGTCTTCGCCTTCCATCTACTTCGACGGCCAGGCCCATGTCGGTATCAAAGAGGAGCAAGTGCCCAAACGCTTTTCCGATCATTACGGTGCGACCAAATATTTGGCCGAGCAAAAGGTCTTTGGCGCCACCGAGTTTGGCTTGGAAGTCTTGGCGTTTCGCCCGCGCTTTGTCACCGGCGCCGGCGACACCAGCATCTTCCCAAGGCTGATCAATATGCAGCGTAAGGGCCGGTTGTCGATCATCGGCAATGGTCTGAATAAGGTCGATTTCACCAGCATGCAAAACCTCAATGACGCCTTGTTCAGCGGCTTGCTGGCCACCGGACCGGCGCTGGGAAAGGTCTACAACATCAGCAACGGCGCGCCAGTGCCGCTCTGGGATGCGGTCAACTATGTGCTGCGCCAACTCGATTTGCCGCCAGTGACCCGGCATCTGCCCTATGCCCTGGCTTATGCGGCGGCGACCCTGAATGAGACGGTGTGCAAACTGCTGCCGGGGCGGCCCGAGCCGACGTTGTTTCGTCTGGGCGTGGCGGTGATGGCCAAGGACTTTTCCCTGGACATCAACCGCGCCCGCCAGTACCTGGATTACGACCCGCAGGTGAGTATCTGGACCGCGCTCGATGAGTTTTGCCAGGACTGGCAAACCCGACAGCATTGATAGTTGTCGTCCGCTGATGGGTCAGCCGCGCAGCGGGCCGGAGTAGCGCGTGTATTTGGCGATGAGCTGCTCTTCGCTAAGCGGCGGCGGTGGCAGGTGCACGCCACTCAACTCGCTCAAGCTGGAGCCTAGCTCGCGGGTAGATTCGTCGGCGGACTCAAGACAGGCGAGCAGCATGGCGTTGATCGCATCCGGCTGGCTGAGGCGGATACTCACCCCAAGCTCGTCGCGCAGACGGCGTCTGAGTGTTTGCATGCAGTCTAAAATCGCTTTGGTCAGTTCCATTGGTGTCTTCCCCTCGACATTGAAGAGTACTGGCGCTGGATCGTCGTTGATCGTCACGCAGTCGCAACTGGTTGGCTGTAGGCTCGCTGCACCGCTCTAGAACGACGGTTTTGCCTTGAGTGGCATTTGCAAGTGGCGTACCAATTGGCTGAACATGGCGTTATGCAGGTTGCAGCGCGCCAGCTGGCGCCGGCCAGGCCGCATAATCGAGAGAGGTAGTTTTCACACGGCCTGCGCCGCCGCCCTTCGTCGGTGCGCCGTGCATCGCTCTGGCGCAACGCTGAAGCCTTATCGGCGCCGGGTTATACTCGGCGCACTTTTTAGCTTGGTCTTTTGTAGGTTCCCCATGCGTAACGATGCACTCGACGAACTTGATCAAATGCCGAGCCTTTCCAGCGGCAGCCGTAACAGTGACAACTTTGCCCAAGGGGCAACCAGTGCCGGGGCGGAATCTGCCATAGGGCATGCGCCGCTGATGGCCCAAGCAGCCAAGGCAGCCAGCACCGGGCCGTTGTGGGCCTTGCTGGGCGCCGCGTTAATTGCCCTGGGCGGCTTGGGTTGGTGGAGCTTTCAGCAGATATCGCTGATGGAGCAGCAGCTGGTGGCCACCCAAGAGAGTTTCGCGCGGATCAGTGAAGATGCCGCCGGCCGTTTGCAGGATATTTCCGGCAAGGTGGTGGCGACCGAGTCGAATGTCACCGGTGAAAACCAGGCGCTGAAGCTGCGGGTCAAGCAGCTTGAAAGCAAGTTGGCAGAACTGGCCAAGCAGCAGCAAAGCGTTAGCACCCAGCAGGACAGTCAAACCAAGCGTCTGGAGCAGTTGAGCGGCGATTTAAAACTGCAGGCCGATGGCGCCACCCAGTTGGATAGCAAGCTCAAGGGTGTGAGTGCCGAACAGGCGAGCCTAAAGGCTGCCATGGCCGAGCAGGGTAAGCTCGATAGTCAGCTCAAAAGCCTGTCGGCTGACTTTGATGGCTTGAAGAAACAAGGCAATCCCAATCAGGCCATTGCACGCCTGGAGCAGGATTTACTGGTGCTGCGCAGCGAACTGGATAACCGCCAGCCACAAAACAACACAGCCGAATTTGACGCCTTTCGCGGCCAGGTCACACGCAACGTGAGCACCTTGCAAAGCCAAGTGCAAAACCTGCAGCAGCAACTGAATAATCGTTAATTAGCAGCCACAAAAAAGCCCGCATCCATGGATGCGGGCTTTTTGTTTTAGCTGACTAACTCAGCGGCGGCTGGGCAGTGCAGCGATTACGTCTTCAGCTTGCAGGCCTTTGTCGCGTTGCATTACGGCGAACTCGACGCGCTGGCCTTCAACCAAAACCCGGTGGCCTTCGCCACGGATAGCGCGAAAGTGCACGAAAATATCGTCGCCGGAATCACGCGAGATAAAGCCAAAACCCTTGGAAGTATTGAACCACTTCACGGTGCCGGTTTCGCGGTCGCCCAGGTCTTGCGGCGCTGGCTGGCTGTAAGCACGATTTTGCCGCAGGTTAAGAGTTAGATTTAAAGCAACGGCGGCGGTGATGGCCAAAAATGCAAAGAGTGCTGCTGGTTGAGTGCCGATCAAGGGCATCGGGGCCAGCAGAATCATGGTTTGCAGGGCGACGGCAAATACCAGCAGTACCGACACCAGATTTTGCAGTCGCTCGCGGCTTTGCGTGACTTCTGGGGCGTAGAGCAGGTTAAACAGACCGAATAGACCTAGATAGAGCGCGTCTGGTTGTTGCAGGTAGGGGAGGGCTTCACTGCGCAGGCTGGGAATAAAGGACAGCAGCAAGGCAGCTGCGCCGGTTAACAGGTGGACAATTTTCAACATGTTTAATTAGCTCACTTCAAGATGGATAACGAGGAAGAGCAGAGCTTGCGTGGTTCGCCATGTAGGCAAAAATGGCGTTGGACAGGCACGCAGCATCGGCCTATGCGCAAATGGCGAAGAACTCGCCGTTTGCAGCACGGGGCGTATTTAACAGCAAAGTGCGAGGGTACTCAAATCAAGCGGTTAAAGCTGTGGAGGAAGAGGCGGGTTGCAGCTGATTGTGGTCGTTGCGCCTGGCCCGGTAGAGCGCCTCGTCGGTGCGGGTAATCAATGCAAATCAAGCGGTTAAAGCAGTTGGCGGGGAGGTGGGTTGCACCTGATTGCGGCCACTGTGTTTGGCTTTGTAAAGCTGGTCATCGGCGCGAGTGATCAGGCCTTCAGGGTCATCGCCAGCTTGGGCGAGGGCCAGGCCAAAGGAGGCGGTAATGCTGTCGATGACCTTGTCGGTGCTGCGTATTTTGACCCGTAGGGCTTGTATTTTCAGGCGCAAATTCTCGGCAAAGGCATGGGCGGTTTGCAGGTCGTTACAGTCGCGCATGATCACGCAAAACTCTTCGCCACCGTAGCGTGCCGCCATAGCTCTGGCGGGGAGGAGGTCGCGCAACAACTGGCCGACATGCTGCAGCACCCGATCACAGAGCGGATGGCCGTATTGGTCGTTGAAATTTTTGAAGTGGTCAATGTCCATCATTACCAATGCCAGGCCGCGATAATCGCTCTTCAAGGCCTTGCTCAGCAGATGAGTAAAGGCGTTGCGATTGAATATTTGTGTCAGGTGGTCGAGGGTGGCGGCCATGTGCGCGCGGTCTAGCTGGGTGCGCAAATGTTGAATTTCAGTTTGCGCGGTACGCAGGCGATAGAGGAATTTCTCTTGCTGTGCCTGCATTAGCTGGGTGCTTTCGTGTAGCTCGGTGAGCACGTTTGGCAGGTTTTCATCCTGCGGGTCGCGCAACGCTTGCAGGCCAAAGACCAGGCTTTCGTTGTAGGCAGTGCTGCCCTCGACGCTACGGGCAACATCGACTTCGATATCATCGACCAACTCAACCACTTGCTGTTGGTTGACCCGCGCATCGTCTAACTCATTGCAGATGATGTATTCGCGAAACAGCTTAAGCGCGGTTTCTGGCGGGAATACGTCAAAGTCACCGACGATTTTCTCTAGCCGCTTGTTTAGCTCGGGATTTTTCCCTTGGCTGTAGGTGTACCACAGAGCGTAGTGCACCGGATTTGGCGCAATTTGATGGCGCATCATCAGCGGTACGGCCTGCTTGAGCAGGTCGGCTGACTCGCGCGACTCCTCTGGATACTGGTCGAGGACCGAAGGTGTTTTAGGTGGTTGGCTCATGCGGTCACTGCGGTCAAAGATCTGTATTGGCACAGAATAGAGTAGTCAGACGGCCAGTGACTAGCTGAGGCCACAGATTGACTTGAGTTATTGCGCCAGTGACGATCATGGATGGGCCAAATTTGGGCTGGTTTGCAGAGCGCGATTAAACACGTCAACCCAATGGCTGCTGAATTGACTGCCAGCGAGGTCGTTGATCTCCAGGATGGCGCGCATTAACGGGCGCTTACTTAAGGTTTGGTGGGCGCGCTCATGGGTGCGGGCGTCGAAGGTGTCGACGATATTGAGTATTAATGCACCGGGGCAGATTTCGGCTTCGGTCAGCCCTTTTGGGTAACCCGAGCCGTCGGCGTGCTCCTGGTGTTGCAGGATGATTTCACTGGCGGCGGCCCAACTGGGCATTTTGCGCAGCAGGTCAAAGCCCATGCGCGGATGCGACTGCATTTGCCGGCGCTCTTCGCGACTTAGACGTTGTTCTTTATGCAGCAGGTCCAGCGGTAGAAATGCCATGCCCAGATCGTGCAAGCACACTGCGGCGGCCAGTTGCGCCGCTGCCACCGGGCTGCCGCCGAGAGTATTGATCGCCAGTGTCAGGCTCAGCAGGCGCTGGCCGCGCC
>JAIERD010000392.1 GCA_019747155.1 Pseudomonadaceae bacterium | reverse complement strand
CTATAGGGGTCGTCAAAAGCATCCCGCTCTGAGGTGTAGCTAAGCGCCACTTCAGGCGCGTCACGGCTATCGCCGGTGGCTTGCTCCAATCGTGCCTGGGCGCTGCGGGTGGCGTCCTGCAAACTACTCAGTACAGGATGCAGTTCGAGTGCCGGGAGCGGCGCCAGTGCTTCATTCTGCTCTGGCAAAACGGCGCCGCGACTGATTAAGGCAAATGCTTGGCGGGCGCGCTGCAACTCCAGCTGGGCGATACTTTGCTGTTGTTTAGCCTGTTGAATCCGGCTCTTGGCCTGGCTTTGGTCGAGTGCCGCCAGATCACCGGCCTGCACACGCAGGCCAACATCCTTGGCCAAGGCCTGGGCTTCATCGAGTTGGCGGCTGGCGCTGGTCAAATCTACCTGAGCAAAGCGCACCGCCCACCAGCTCTCGCGCAACTGACCGGCCAGCTGCCAGCGACTCAAGGCGCTGCGCCCGCTAAAGGCGGTTTTTTCGGCATTGGCCAAGGCCTCAGCTTGCTCGCGCTGGCCCGGCAACCAAATAGGCGCGCTCACCCCGACCTCCCACTCGCGGCGGCCGTAGTCGCCATTTAACTGGTCGGTGGTGTTGAATACCCCAACGCTCGGCGGCGCCGGTGTCCAGGCCTGACTGGCCGCCACTTGCGCATTAAATTGCTGGTCGCGCGCACTGAGTTGATTGGCCTGCACCGCCCAGGCGTGATCAAGGGCCTCACGCAAAGTGGCCGCGTGCGCACTGCTGAATAAGGTGGCGCTGGCAAGGATACCAATGCGCAGTAAGTGGATGCCGACCACAGGATTTAACCTTCTATTTATACATTAACGAAATGAGTTAGCACTGGCAGCGCAGTTGCCGACAATGCCACACGGCCAGCCGCCGAGTGATTACATTTGTGTCAGCTTCGCCGACTAAAAAAATATCGCCAATCACGAAAAAAACACGGCGCCGGTAGGCGCCGCCAGGCCAAGGAGCATTTAAATCAGGCCTTTAAACCAAGCAAAACTATTTGTGGCACTCACTCATCATCAACTTATGCTCACGCTGCATCTGGTCCAGCGCATCGTCCATCGACTTATCGTGCGACTCCATCCAGGCCAGGTGTTGCGCTGGGCTCATGTCGGTGTTGGGATGATCGGCGTGCAGCGCTTGCAGCATGTCGCCGAGCAGTTGCATGTGCTCACCCATCTTCACTTGACGCTGATCGGCGGGGGCCTTCTCGGCCACCACCAAGGCCGCCTGGGATTTAGCGCGCAATTCTTGGATATGTTGATTAACCCGATCACCACCGCCTTCAGCCCAGACAGCAGACGAAAGGATCAGTGCAGCAGTCAGCAATAGCGGTTTGATCAGTTTCATGGTGTGTCTCCAGAGAGTCAGTTCTGCCGGCCGCAACGGTCAGCTATTAAGTAAGCAGATGGCTCTGCTCTGGTTTGCACCTTAGCCAGTTACAGCTGACCGTCAGCTGATCGGCAGATTACATTTATGTCAGTAACTGGCCGCCCTGGGCTAATCGCGGCACACTCTGCGCATCCCCGAGTTGAGTGCCGCAGATGAAAATTTTGGTCGCCGAAGATGAACCGAAAACCGGCCTTTACCTGCAACAAGGGCTAAGCGAGGCCGGCTTTGTGGTGGACCGGCTAACCAATGGCAGCGATGCCTTGCAGGCCGCCCTGGCTGAGGCCTATGACCTGCTGATTCTCGACGTCATGTTGCCGGGCCTGGACGGCTGGGAGGTGCTGCGCCGCGTGCGCGCCAACGGTCAGCATGTGCCGGTGCTGTTTCTCACCGCCCGCGACGGCGTGGAGGACCGGGTCAAAGGGTTGGAGCTGGGCGCCGACGATTACCTGATCAAACCCTTCGCCTTTTCCGAGCTGCTGGCGCGGGTCAGAACCCTACTTCGCCGTGGCAGCAACAGCACTGCGCCAACCTACCTGACGATTGCCGACTTGCAGGTGGATTTGCTCAAGCGCCGCGCCAGCCGCGCCGGGCAGCGTATCGAGCTGACCGCCAAGGAGTTTGCCTTGCTGGAGTTACTGCTGCGCCGGCGCGGTGAGGTGCTGTCTAAATCGCTAATCGCCTCCCAGGTCTGGGACATGAACTTTGACAGCGACACCAATGTCATCGAGGTGGCGATCCGCCGGCTGCGCGCCAAGATCGACGATAATTTTGAGCCCAAACTGATCCATACCATCCGCGGCATGGGCTACCTGCTCGACGCGCCGGAACCGACATGAATCGCCTGTCATTGACCACCCGTTTAAGCCTGCTGTTTATGCTGGCTGTCACTGCGGTGTTGCTGGTGGCGGGCTTGAGCTTCAGTCAACTCAGCCAGCATCACTTTATGCAGCTGGACCGGCAAACCCTGGAAGAAAAACGCCAGGCCAGCCAAAACATCCTCGCCGAGTTCAAAGACGCCGAGCAGTTCGAGCAGTTAAAACCGCGCCTGCGGGCCTTGCTGGGGGCGCACCGGGATCTGACCGCGATCATTCTCGACAACAGCGGCAAGCTGCTGTTCGCTGAACCCGGCCCCGTCGCACTGCCGGCGCAGTTACGCGATAGCAGCAGCGAGCTGTGGCAGTGGCAAGATCAAGGTCATATGTATCGCGGACTGACCACGCAAATACAGCCAACAGCCAGCGCACCCGACCAGCCGCTGCGGGTCGTGCTGATGCTGGACATCAGCCCCCATCAACATTTTTTTGCCACCATCACCCGCTGGTTCTGGATTGCCCTAGCGCTTAGCGCGCTGGTCAGTGCTGGCCTCGGCTGGCTGGTCGCCCGCAGCGCACTAGTGCCTTTGCGGCAGGTGACCAAGGTCGCCGCGTCCATCTCGGCAACCTCGCTCAAGGCGCGTATTCCGCAGGCCGAGGTGCCCCATGAGCTGCAGCAGTTGGTGGCCTCATTCAACGCCATGCTGGCCAGGCTAGACGATGCCTTTATGCGCCTGGCGAACTTCTCCGCCGACATCGCCCATGAGCTGCGCACCCCGCTCAGCAACCTGATGCTGCAAACCGAAGTGGTGCTCTCCAGAACCCGCGACAGCGAGGCCTATCAGGAAACCTTGTACGCCAATCTGGACGATCTCAAGCGCATGGCGCGGATGATCGATGACATGCTGTTTCTGGCCAAAGCCGATAACGGCTTGATCATGCCCGAGCAACAGAGCGTCGCACTCGACGTGGTGGTGCACAAGCTCTTCGAGTACTACCGGCTGCTGGCCGATGAGCACGGCATTGAACTGCAGTTGCAGGGCCACGGCAGTATTCGTGGCGACCGGCTGATGCTGCACCGCGCCATTGCCAACCTGCTGTCCAACGCCCTGCGCTATACGCCGGCGGGCCAAAGCATCTCAGTGAACATCCGCCAAAGCCGTCTGCTCACCGAGTTGAGCGTGAGCAATCCGGGGCCGAACATTGCCGCCGAACACCTTGAGCAACTGTTTGACCGCTTCTACCGCGCCGACCCCGCGCGGCGAGACGGCGCCAGCCACAACGCCGGCCTCGGCCTGGCCATCACCCGCTCGATAGTGACCGCCCACCAAGGCCAGATTCACTGCAGCTCAAGTGCTGGAGTGACCACCTTTACCCTGACCTTTCCTGCGCTGGGGGCCGGCTGAGCCGATTAACCGCTGCCCTGCCCCCAGGCCATAGCCTCACTCACCAATATCTTCATTCCACAGTTGCGGCTGGCTGGCGATGAAGTTGCGCATCAGGCTGACGCAGGTTTCATCCTGGCAAACCTCAA
Organism: Pseudomonadaceae bacterium; assembly: GCA_019747155.1. Taxonomy (GTDB): domain Bacteria; phylum Pseudomonadota; class Gammaproteobacteria; order Pseudomonadales; family Pseudomonadaceae; genus Aquipseudomonas. The sequence continues at coordinate 1,736 of JAIERD010000392.1, read as the reverse complement.
CCTGCACGCCACGCCCACGCAGCCAATCCTCTTCGCCCATAAAGGTCTGGTTTTCGCCGACTACTACCCGGCCAATGCCGTACAACAGGATCGCCCCGCTGCACATCGCACAGGGCGACAGGGTGGTGTAAAGCACCGCCTCGCGATAGGTCTGCGCCGGCAAGCGACCGGCATTCTCCAACGCATCCATCTCCCCATGGCGAATCGCACTGCCCTGCTGCACCCGCTGATTGTGCCCACGACCGATAATCCGCCCCTGGTGCACCAGCACCGAACCGATGGGAATCCCGCCTTCAGCCAAGCCTTGTTGCGCCTCGGCAATTGCCGCCTGCATAAATATGTCCATAACCATGCCCCTTAGTTACGTGTTGAGCGCAAAACGTAGGGTGGGCTTCAGCCCACCAAATCCCTTATCACGCGACGGTGGGCTGAAGCCCACCCTACAAAATTGGCCTGCAACAACTACCGGCTACATGACCTTAACTTAACCCGTTTGCCTGGCCCAAGCTTAGCCAGCTGTGCAGGCAACGCCGTTATGCCATGGGCCAAACAAATAAGCCCGCGCCAAGCGCGGCAGAAAAACCTAAAATAGCCGCCATTCTCAGGCGGTGTGAAAACGTAGCGAGCGAAGGTTAGGCAAGGCAAAAACAGGCGAAAAAGCGCAGTTTACGAGTTGTAAATGAGCATTTTGAGCATGTTTTTAACGCCGTATAACCGAGCGCAGTAGTTTTCACACTGCCTGATTCTTTCCCTACTGCCTTCTAGGCAGCCGCTCAAGGCCATCTTTTTATGTCTGTCACGCCTACCATGTCTGTCGATTCCCTGCCCGCCACACCACTGGATGACCGTGAGCAGTTTCTCGCGCAGCTGGAAACCAGCCTGGCGCAGAACACTTTCGTCAAACTGGTGCTGTCCAAATACCGTGGCAGCGAGGTGGAGTTGCAGCGCATCGATGCGCGGCTGGTGACGGTGCGTGAGCAGCCCTGCCTGTCGTTTGTCTACAACTACAAAACCCGTGACATCACCAAGAACCTGCCCTTGAGCGAGGCCATCGAGTGCATTGCCGAGCTGTTGCCGGCGGCGTTCAAGAACGCTCATTTGCTGTCGCTGACCGATGAGCTGCAACTGGTGTTTAGCAAGCGCGACAAGAGCCAGCTGTTTGTCGGAAAGGCCGTGCAGCGCGACGCACCGACCGCCGCCCACAACCGTGAAAAGAAGCGCTTTCTGGAACTCTCCCGACCGTTTCTGGCCGACTTGGGGGTGACCAACGCCAAGCACGAACTGGTGCCGGCGATGGCGCGCAAGTGGAAGCAGATCAACAAGTTTATCGAGGTGTTTGCCCACGCCCTGAGCAGTTCGCGGCTGCGCGAAGACCAACCCATCCATGCGGTGGATTTCGGCTCCGGCAAAGGCTATCTAACCTTCGCCCTGCACGATTACCTGCGCAACAGCCTGGGCCTAGACGCCCAGGTGCGCGGGGTGGAGTTGCGCGAGGACATGGTCAGCCTGTGCAACGCTGCTGCGGCCAATCTGGAGCAACCGGGCCTGTTGTTTCAGCACGGCGATGTGCGCACCTACGCCCCCGAGCAGATCGACGTGATGATCGCCCTGCACGCTTGCGATGTGGCCACCGATTACGCCCTGCACTTGGGCATCCGCTCGAACGCGGCGATCATCATGTGCTCGCCCTGCTGCCATAAGCAGATCCGCCCGCAGATGCACAGCCCGGCCATGCT
>JAIERD010000087.1 GCA_019747155.1 Pseudomonadaceae bacterium | reverse complement strand
CCGAGCTGTTTCTTTACCGCTTGCGGATCGAACCGCGTGTTGTGCGGGACTTTAATTGCGCGTGTGCTGCCATCGAGAGCAATGGTCAGGGTGTTGTTGCACACCACACGAACGGTGGTAGGCGTGGCGGTGGTGGCCAACGTTCCATCGCAGGATGTAGCCAGCAGTAAGTAACCACTGACCTCGTCATTACCCTTGAGTACCGCTGATTGGCCTGTGCGTGCCAGCGCCCAGAACTTACGGCCACCTTTCAGCACGCCAGCGGTTTCCAGCTCGTAGCCAGAGACCTCGGAAAGATCGCGGTAGAACTCCAGCACCTCGCGCGGTTGAACGATTTGGTAGCGGCTAGAGACCACCGACAACGGCGCTTTAGTGTCGGAGCGGAACAGCACTTTCTGCTCTGGGAACGAGTGAATAGTGCCCAGCGGACCGATACTGTCAGCCTTGAAGTGGACGGGACTGTCTTGAATCTGCCAGTCCATACCGGCTTCGCGCTGCCAAATTTCAATGGGCTGTTTCTGCGTGAGTTGATTGCCGAGGCCGTGCCACGGGGTTTGGCCAACGTAAGCCATTTGTTCGATTAAATGTGCCATGGGTGAGTTTCCTTTTTGAGCGGGCAGGCATAAGCGCTGCGCACCGCGCAGCTGGCCTGATAGTTAAAGAGAGAGGGTGGTAGACGGTACTAGGTCGGGGCGTAACGCAGGTTGAAGCGATGACCACAGTCGATACAGAGATTGTTGGCCAGTACGTGGCGATCCAGTTGATCGCCCAACTGAGCGCCGAGGGCACAGCCACCAACGCCACCGGCCAGCCCACCGAGGATCGCCCCGGAAAAAGCTCCGAACGCTGAGCCGACTGGCCCGATAACTGAACCGGCAACTGCGCCGATCTGGCCACCGGCTAGGGCGCCACTAATACCTCGGGCAGCGCCACCGACCGTGCCGACGGTAGCGCCGATCTTCATGGCTGTTCGGAGTGAGGCAATTCGTTTGGAGTAACAGCAAGGACACTGCAATGACATGGTTTGAGCTCCTGGGTGGGGATGTCATTGCGGTGATGTAGGGCTGAGATTTTTTACGATAGGTTTTTTGCAGCAATGAAAATCTTAATCAGGCCTGCTCAGTAGGTTCAGTCGCTTTCGCTCCTAGTGCTGCGGTAACAAACATTGCCCAGTCATTCATCAGGTTTCTTCTCTTTTCGAGGAGATCGCTGCGCCAATAGGCAGCCTCGGCGCCGGTAGCGACAACGTGGGCTAAAGCCATTTCGCAGACCTCTCTGGTGTGATGAGTACACTCGGCCGCCCAGTCGCGAAATGTACTGCGAAATCCGTGTGCGGTAATGACACGCCCGTCCTTGCCGCGCCAGCCGTTACCACCGTCTTCGGTGCTTTTTACGTCCATTCGCCGCAAGGTCATCAGCATGGCCATGTTGCTAATGGGTCGCCCTTGCCGTGCTCCGGGAAATACCAGCGTGCTATCAGAAACCTTGGGTAGGTTTACGAGCAATGCCACGACTGCGTCGGAGAGTGGAACGGCATGAGTTCTTTCAGCTTTCATCCGTGTCGCAGGAATAGTCCATAGCTTGGCCTTAAGATCAATTTCTGCCCACTCAGCGGCTAGCACTTCGCTGGTGCGGCAGGCGGTAAGGATCGTCATTTTTAATGCGAGCGCTGATAACCCATCAATAGTGTTAAGCGCTTGAATGAAGGGCTGCAGCTCTAAATAAGGCAGTGCCGAATGGTTTAGCGTGCCTCTGGTTTTTGAGCGAATCGAAAGCAATTTGTCGAGGTGCCCACGCCAACGTGCGGGGTTTTCTCCTTCACGCAGCCCGCGCGCCTTGGCCGCGTCCAGCACCAGTTCAATTCGGTTACGAACTCGGCTGGCAGTTTCAGCTTTGCTTGACCACATAGGGGTCAGGATCTTTAAAAGGTGATCAGTCGTGATCTCTGCAGCTGGTAGGTCGCCAATAACGGGGTCTGCGTAGGTTGCCAGAGTGTTTTGCCATTGCTGGCAGTGTTTTAGGTTTTTCCAGCCGACGCGATGCGACTCTATGTAGTCAGCAGATATTTCACGAAATGTTATAGCTTTACTTTTTTGATTTCGCTCAGCAACTTGTTTTGCCGTGCGCTCTGCATCGCGAGCAGCCAATGGATCAACGCCCTCAAGCAGCAAGCGACGCCTGTCGCTGGCGTCTAGTCGAGCAGCTTTCAGGGTCAGATTGGGATAGCTGCCAAGCCCCATCTCGCGGCGCTTGCCTGATAGTTGAAAGCGCAGCACCCAGGATTTCTTACCGGTCGGTTTAATAACAAGGCGTAGGCCATCTCCGTCCTCATAAGTGCCTGGGCTGTTTAGATTGTCGATTTGCTTTTGGGATAGTTTGCCCAAGAGATACTCCGCCTGTAGTTTTGTTCCCCCACCCGTTCCCCCACTTAAGCTAGGATTGCAGCAAGCAGCAGTGGACACTAATGGATGGATAGTAGGCTGAAAGCCGCGTATCATATAGCCTTTAAAGGCAGTAGTGGACTTTTATGGATGTCGACATGGCGGACATCGCCTCCGCCATATCTATAACGCAAAGCCCCAGAAATGGGGCTTTGTCGTTTCTGCGCCAAGCTGTTTTAGCGCACGCCGTTAGTGCCTTTAGATCCTGTGTCGGGCGCTTTTATGTGTCAGCCTGGCGTTGTGCTAATAGGATCGTCGCGCCAAGGTGAGTCGGTAAATATCCGACCGGTTAACGTTTTGGCTAAATTTCTGTGATTGGGGATGGTCGCTGTGCTGGGCGTGGCTGCATGCTTGCGCCGCTTATACTTTGACCATGCCGATATAGCGGCGGTTGCGGACGATTGAATCAATGACCGGCTCCGAGAATAAAATCCACTATGCCATTCACAGCGTGCCCGGACAGGTGCGCGCCCAGAATGAAGACAGCATTCTCTGCTGCCCTGAATTGGGCTTGTGGGTGATTGCCGATGGCATGGGCGGTCATCAGCGCGGCGAGGTGGCCAGCGCCATTGCGGTTGCCGCTATCGCCGCCAGTCTTCGTCAGCAGCCCAGCTTGGAAGCGGCGGTGCATGCGGCCAATCAAGCGATTATTCAGGCGGCAAAGCTTGAACCGGCCAGTAAAGGCATGGGCAGCACCGTGGTGGCGGTCAAGTTTAAGGGGGCTGAATATGAGTTGGCTTGGGTTGGCGACAGTCGCGCCTACTTGCTGACGGGCAATGCAATTGCCCCGCTGAGCAAAGACCATAGCTGGGTGCAGGTGATGATTGATCTTGGCCAGTTAAGCGTCGCTCAGGCGCGTCTGCATCCGCGCAAAAATGAGATTACCCAGTGCCTGGGCTACCAGTCTCTCGAACTTGAAGTTGGCGTGTTGCATGGTGTGCTTGAAAAGGGCCAGCGCTTGCTACTGTGCAGTGATGGCCTGCATGGTGAGTTAAACGATCAGCGACTGTTAAAACTGGGCATGCGTGGCGAGCTGGATGCGGCGGTGCTTGAGTTGATCAGCGCCGCCAATGCCGCCGGTGGCAAGGATAATATTTCTTGCGCGCTATTGATGGGCGAGTGGGTTGCAGTGCCGACTGTTATTGCGCCCAAGCTTGGCTTTATTAAAAAGCTGCTAAGGCTCAAGGTCTAACATTAATTCAAGTTTTATAATTTGGTTAGCTATGAACGATAAGTTGATTGAAATTGCCGGTTACACTATCCATGGCCAGCTCGGTAAGGGCGGCATGGCTGAGGTGTATCTGGCAACCCAGAACTCATTGCAGCGTAAAGTGGCAATTAAAGTGTTGTGCAGTTCGGTGGAGAATGAATTTAGTCAACGCTTTATTAATGAAGGGCATGTCGTCGCCTCTCTTCATCATGCGTCTATTGTAACAATTTACGATATTGATAAGCTGGCGGATGGTCGCCACTATTTGGCGATGGAGTTTATTGCCGGTGGCGATCTGACTCAATACAAAGGGCAAGTTCTAACTGCGCAACATGCGCTGAGCATTACTCGGCAAATTGCCGAAGGCTTGCAGGTGGTGCATCAGCAAGGCTTGGTACATCGCGATATAAAGCCGGCCAATATTCTCTTTCGCCAAGACGGCTCGGTGGTGATTACCGATTTTGGCGTCGCTAAAGATCTGGCTATCGATAATGAACTCACCCAGTTTGGTGTGGCTGTCGGCAGCCCGGCTTATAGCAGTCCTGAGCAGGCGCAGTGTCAACCGCTGGATCAACGCACGGATATTTACAGTCTGGGTGTGTTGTTGTTGGAAATGCTGACCGGCACTAACGAGTTTCGCGGCCCCAGTTATACCCAGACCGTGATGAATCATGTGCAAATGCCGATTCCACAACTACCGGCCCATCTGGGCGCTTATCAGGCAGTGCTAGAGAAGATGCTGGCCAAAGACGTCACTCAGCGTTTTGCCAACTGTCGCGAGCTGCTGCAGAGTTTGGCCCTCTTGCAGGATGATGATCTCAGTGTGACGCGCTTCAGTGCCGCGCTGAGCCCGCCGCCGACGGTAGCTAAGCGCAGTGCTGGGGTTAAAGCGCTGGCGTTGGTCTTGGGGTTGTTCTTGCTGGCCGGGCTTGGCTACGGTGGTTACCTGCTGAGGGTAAATATGCAGGTGGCCGATTACTTGGCAAAGGCGGAAGTTCGTCTAAGCGAAGATAAGTTGCTTATGCCGCCGGAAGATAATGCCGATTATTTTTTCGCTCAGGTATTGTTGCTTGAGCCGGATAATCTTGCCGCCCAAGCGGGCTTGCAGCGCGTTATAGCGGCGCGGGCTGCGGCGAATATCAAGTTGGCGCAACTGCGCATTGCTAGCCTGCAGTTGAGCAGTCCGGCTGAAGACAATGCGCTTTTTTATTTCCAGCAGGCATTGGCACTGACCCCGGATAATCAGCAGGCCCTTAACGGTTTGCAGCAAGTTGCCGAGTTGTATATCGAGCAGGCTAATGCTGCTTATGCCAGTCGTGAGTTTTCCAAGGCTCTGGAGAGTATTCAGCTAGGTTTGCAGGCACAGCCAGAAAACCCTCAGTTGTTGAAAATGGCCGGTGGCCATGCGCGTTATGTCAAGCGTGCTACGCAACGCATAGCCCCGCGGGTTGCTACACGTACCGCAACCAGTCCGGCGCCGGCAAAGAGTCAAACGGCTAAGCCCGCCGAAGATAGCTCTAATCCAGTTTCCCGATTGTGGGATCATATATTAAGCAATGGCATGGATTGATGGGCGCTGGGTTGGCTTCTGGTTGGCGCAGTAATGTTGGTTTTTTATATTTAAATAGGGTGACGATTAGCCATGCTGAAACTGCAGTTTAAAGATTCGCGTCAAGCGCCAATGTGGCTGGCGGATGAGCGCATTACCCTTGGTCAAGACAATCGTAATAGTCTGGTGTTGCCGGATAATGGCGTTAGTTTATTTCATGCCCTGAATTCATAGAATAAGTGCAACGTTTGAAACGATAGGCAGAGAGTCAGCCACCGGTAGAATCCAGGCT
>JAIERD010000352.1 GCA_019747155.1 Pseudomonadaceae bacterium | reverse complement strand
GTGCTGGAAGGCGCGGTGCTTGGCGGCGGTTTCGGCCTGGCTTGCGTGTCCGACATTGCCATCGCCCACGCCAACGCCAAGTTCGGTTTACCGGAAACCACCCTGGGGATTTTGCCGGCGCAAATCGCCCCCTTTGTGGTCAAGCGCATCGGCCTGACCCAGGCCCGGCGGCTGGCACTGACCGCCGCACGCTTTAACGGTATCGAGGCTGAACACTTAGGCTTGGTGCATTTTTGCGAGGCCGACGATGCGGCCATTGAGGCGCGATTAAGCGAGGTGCTCGGGCAGATCCGCCAGTGCGCGCCCCAGGCCAATGCGGCGACCAAAGCCCTGCTGCTGGCGACTGAGACGACGCCTTTGAGCCAGTTGTTGGACAGCGCCGCCGATCAGTTCGCCGCCGCAGTCACCGGCACCGAGGGCATAGAGGGCACCATGGCCTTTGTGCAGAAACGCACGCCTAAGTGGGCGCTGTAGGAGCCAGCTTGCTGGCGATTGGCTAAAGCCCGGATCGCCAGCAAGCTAGCTCCTACACAACACCGAACAGACCGTAGCCCGGATGCAATCCGGCTAACACACCCCGGACTATCTCCGGGCTACGCCAAGCAGGAGCCTCACCCATGCCCGCCTTCAACAAGATTCTGATCGCCAACCGTGGCGAAATCGCCTGCCGGGTGATGCGCACCGCCAAAGAACTGGGCTACCGCACCGTGGCGGTTTACTCGGTTGCCGATGCCGGCGCCCGCCATGTGCAGGTGGCCGACGAGGCCGTGTGCATTGGCCCAGCCCAGGTCAATCAGTCGTACTTGGTGATCGACCACATCATCGCGGCGGCCAAGAAAACCGGCGCCGATGCGATTCACCCGGGCTACGGTTTTCTCTCCGAGAACGCCGAGTTCGCCCGTGCCTGTGAAGCCGCCGGCATCGTGTTTATCGGCCCGACCGTGGAAGCCATCCACCTGATGGGCAGCAAGCGGCTATCAAAAATCGCCATGCTGGCCGCCGGCGTGCCGTGCATTCCCGGTTACGAGGGCGAAGCCCAGGATGAAGACAGCCTGATCCGCGAGGCCGGCCGCATCGGTTATCCGCTGATGATCAAGGCCAGCGCCGGCGGCGGCGGACGTGGCATGCGTCTAGTACATGAATCGTCAGAACTGGCGACCCAGCTACGCACCGCCCGCTCGGAGGCGCAAAACGCCTTCGGCTCCGGTGAGCTGATTCTGGAGCGGGCGGTGATCAAACCCCGGCACGTGGAAATCCAGGTGTTCGGCGACCAGCTGGGCAACATCGTCTACCTGGGTGAGCGTGACTGCTCGGTGCAGCGCCGCCACCAGAAAGTGGTCGAAGAAGCGCCCTGCCCGGTGATGACGCCGCAGTTGCGCAAAGCCATGGGCGAGGCGGCGGTGAAAGCCGCCGCCTCGGTGAATTACGTCGGTGCCGGCACCGTGGAGTTTTTGCTCGACCAAAGCGGCGAATTCTTCTTCTTGGAGATGAATACCCGCTTGCAAGTGGAGCACCCAGTCACCGAGTTGATCACCGGCCAGGACCTGGTCGCCTGGCAGATTCGCGCCGCAGCCGGCCTGCCATTACCGCTCAAGCAGGATGAAATCCGCCTGACTGGCCACGCCATGGAAGTGCGGCTGTACGCCGAAGACGCCGCCCATAACTTCCTGCCGCAAACCGGCCGGGTGCTGCGCTGGGAGCCGGAGTTGCTCGACGGCATCCGCATCGACCACGGCCTGGTGGAAGGTCAGGAAGTCAGCCCGTTCTACGACCCGATGTTGGCCAAAATCATCGCCTATGGCGCCACCCGTGACGAAGCCCGACGCAAGCTGGTGCGCGCCGTGGAGGAATGCGTGCTGCTGGGCGTGAATGGCAACCAGCGTTTTCTCGCCAACCTCTTGGCGCACCCCGAATTTGCCGCCGGCAATGCCACCACCGCCTTTATCGGTGAGCATTTCCATAATGACCCAAGCCTTAGCTCACAGGCGCCAGCCGCCACCGAGCTGGCCGTGGCCGCCGCCCTGCTCTATCAAGAGTCCGCCAACAGCCGTGCCCACCAAGGTGAGCTGGCCGGCTGGCGCAGTGCCGGCAGCGCGCCGTGGCGCTTTATCCTCAAGCACGGCGAGCAGAAATACAGCGTCGAGCTGGAGGTGCTGACGGCCGGCAGCCAGCCCAGCCTTCGCGCCAAGATCGACGACAACTGCGTCGAGCTGCAGCTGCTGGCCAGCGATGGCCGTTGGCTGACCCTGGAGCTAGACGGCATCCGCCGGCGCATCGCCTACCAGCACAGCGGCGAGCAACTCTGGCTGTATGGCCAGCGCGGCAACCTGGAATTGTCCGATGTGACCCACGCGCCGGCCGGCGGGCAGAACGCCGCCAGCTCCGGCACCGTCAAGGCACCGATGGATGGCGCCATAGTCGAGGTGCTGGTCAGCGAAGGTGAGCGGGTCAGTAAGGGCCAGCTGCTGGTGGTGCTGGAGGCGATGAAGATGGAACACCCGATGAAAGCCGGCGTGGATGGCACGGTGCGGCGCATCGGCGTGAGTCAGGGCGAGCAGGTCAAGAACCGCCAGATTTTGGTAGAAATCGAAGCCGACGAGGCCTAAACCATGCGGCGGGTTTCACCCGCCCTACGCAACTGATGAAGATTGACCGTAGGGTGGTCAACGCGAAGCTTGGCCACCAATGAGGGCAATGCGAAGCTTGGCCACCAATTGACCTGGATATGCATTGGACGGAATAACCATCAGCGGTGGCCAACGCTTCGCGGTTGACCACCCTACGTCACACAAAAATTCAATAACAACAATTTCGGGAGCATCCCATGTCACTGCAAGGCAAAACCCTGTTTATCACTGGCGCCAGCCGTGGCATCGGCCGTGAAATCGCCCTGCGTGCTGCGCGTGACGGGGCCAATATCGTCATCGGCGCCAAGAGCGCCGAGGCCCACGCCAAGCTGCCGGGCACCATTCACTCGGTGGCCGCCGAAGTCGAAGCCACCGGCGGCAAGGCCCTGGCCATACAGTTGGATGTGCGCGACGAAGCGGCGGTGAAAATCGCCATGGCCCGCGCCGCCGAGCACTTCGGCGGCATCGATGCAGTGATCAACAATGCCGGCGCGATCAAACTGGTCGGCGTCGAAAAACTCGAACCCAAGCGCTATGACCTGATGTTTCAGATCAACACCCGCGCGGTGATGGTCTGCAGCCAGGCGGCCCTGCCCTACCTGAAAGAAAGTCGCGGGCATATTCTCAGCCTGTCGCCACCGCTGAACCTGGACCCAAAATGGTTCGCCCAATACGGCCCCTACACCACCACCAAATACGGCATGAGCATGCTCACCTTAGGGATGCACGAGGAGTTCAAGAAGTACGGCATCAGCGTCAACGGCCTGTGGCCGAAAACCGTGATCGCCACCGCCGCCATCGAGTTCGAACTGGGCGGTCAGCAAGCCTTCAAACACGCACGGCTGCCGACCATCATGGCCGACGCCGCCTATGCCATCCTTTCCAGCACCGAACGCAGCATCAGCGGCCGCCTGCTGATCGACGAGGAGATTCTGCGCGAACATGGCCAGAGCGATTTTGACCAGTACCTGTTCGACCCAACCGCAGAGCGGCTGATGACTGACTTGTTCGTCGACTAAACCACTCGCAATGCAACGCCCAGCGCCTGCTTGGGCGTTTTAGTACCGCACACTCTAAGGCTCAGGTGGCTTGGCTGGGGCCTGATACCAGTTTTCTCTGGCCACCACTTTGTCCTGCTGCGGATCGGCGATGTAGTGCGGCGACATGATCTGCACGCCGTACTCGTTAAAGACATCCTGAATATTGGCGTGCAATGCCGACAGCAAAGCCGCGCGTGGCCGTGGATGCTCTGGCACGGCATGGGCCACCAAACGGTATTCCGGGTAGTAATCCGCCAACGCGGTCTGGAACACCTCGGCAGCTGGGTTGCTGACAATCCCTTCGGTGCGCTCTGCGGCCTCAATCAACATGGCCTCCACCTGCCGCCATGGCGTGTCATAACCAATAGTCACGGTGGTTCCGACCACGTAGCCCTGACCATTGGCCGCCCGCGAGTAGTTCTTGGTGACCGTGCCGGTAATCATCGAGTTGGGGATGGTCAGCACCTCGCCCAAACCGGTGCGGATGCGCGTGGTGAACATGCCCATTTCCGTCACCGTGCCTTCGTAATCACCGACCCGCACATACTCACCCGCGCGCAAGGTGCGGGTGTAGGTAAGAATCAGCCCGGAGGCCGCCTGCCCAACCACGCTGGAGGCCCCCAGCGAAATCATCAGACCGATCAACACCGATAAGCCCCTGAACGCCTCGGTGCCGGCGCCCGGTAGGTACGGATAAGCCATGGCGAAAGCAAACAGCCAGATCGCCAGCGCAGTCAGACGCCGAGTCGGCTGCAGGGTTTCCGCGTTCAGCCAGGCCTCGCTGCTGCCCGGTGCCGCCATGCGCCGCAGCAGACGCTGGGAAAAACCACTGATACCACGGGCAATGAAGAAAATCGCGACGGCCACGCCCAGCCCCGGCAGCGCATTGACGGCCCCTTCAAACAGGTAGCCGATCAGGTCCAGCAGATAGGCATTGAGGCTCTCGCCCCACGGCCGGGTATAGGGAAAGCGTGACAGGACAAAGCTCAGCCATTCATTCGCCAACAGCAACATCAGCAACCAGCGCAGGGCATGCAAAATACGGCTGACCAGCGGATAGAGTTGGTAGGCATCCACCACCTGGGTGTGGCCCAACTTGAGTGACTGGGTATGCCGGTGCATCAGCCCCGGCAACACCGCCATGATCTTGCCGCGCAGCAAGTAAATGGCCCGAATGAGCAAAAAGAACACCAGCGTCGCCGCTACCGTATAACCGACGGCAGTGAGCATAAAATGCAGATCACGGCCCTGCTGACTCTCTGCCACCACCTGGCGCAAACGCTCAGCGGCGTCCTTGGCCTCACTCTCGACCGAGTCGTTTTGCAGCGGATCAATGTCGGCTGGCGTGACGATAAAACCGCGATGCCCGCCCAACAGCACGATGTAGTTTTGCTGGCTGGGCTGCAGAATGACATCCAGGTTATCGCTGCTACTGAGCACCTCATTGATCACCGAACGAGCCCGCGTGGCGCGCATCTCTGGCCCTTCGCCGAGCAGGCTGCTGCGAAACACCATAATGGTCCGGTTAGCCACCTTCAGCGTGGCCTGCTCACCAGTGCCAGTGCTGTTGTCCGCCGGCGTAACGGCGGCTAACCCCAGCAGCGGCAACAGCAGCAGCATGGCCAGACTGTGACGTAATAGCCCCGGCAAAAATGTGCGCATCAGAACAACTCCTTGGGCAGCGAACAGGCGTTAAGTGCTCGGGCAATACCGGGCGATTAGCAGGCATCCTGCCGAGCCCTTTGCGCCGGCGCAAGGCCCTGAACAACAGCGTAGTTGGACTTGCAAAGCGGCGCGGAACAGCCGCTCCGGCAAAGCCA
>JAIERD010000227.1 GCA_019747155.1 Pseudomonadaceae bacterium | reverse complement strand
AGAAAGAAATCGGGAGCACAGCATCAGACCGTACTTGGATCATTTGAAGGTGGGGTTTATGGAGCGGTTACGATCGACTCAGATGAGTGACGTAAATCTTCCACAACTATTAACCCCAGTTATCGATGTGGTCGAATCCGCTGGAAAGCTGATTGAGACGGAGTGGGCACGCGAGGACGGTCCTCGTGGCCAAGGTGACAAAGCGGACGTTGATGTCGAAATCGAACTAATTTTGCGCGAGCAGCTTTTGGCGCTATTACCATGTGATTTTTGGGGCGAAGAAACCGGCCACACACTCACCGGCCATGCCTATTGCTGGGTTGTCGATCCAAACGATGGGACCGCCGACTTTCTTAGAGGCCTGAAAGGGTCTGCCATATCGGTAGGCTTACTGCATCACAGCACTCCTGTGCTCGGTGTTGTTTACGCGCCCGTCACCGAGGATCGCGGAGCGGACTGCATTGCGTGGGCGGAAGGATTACCAGAGTTATTGCGCAATGGCCAGTCAGTAAAAGTGGATCTGTCGGACCGGAAACTGACCGATGCCGATCATGTAATGGTTAGCGCTGCAGCTGTGAGTAAGCCCCAACTTAATGCAAAACTTTGTGCCCCTGGACACTTCGTTTCGATGCCTAGCATCGCTTATCGTTTAGCCCGAGTCGGCGCCGGCGACGGTATATGCGCCGTGTCCTTGTATCCGGTTTCAGCCCATGACGTTGTTGCCGGGCACGCGTTGTTACGCGCCTCAGCCGGCGTCCTGATAGACCAGAATGGTGTTGAAATCAGTTATTGCACAGTGGCTGCGATGGCTACAGTTTCACTGCGCTGCTTTGGCGGAGCCCCTCAAGCTTGCGAAACGCTTGTCGCACGAAATTGGCAGCTGCTACTCGGTAATGACGTTTCATGATCACTCTTTAGAGCTAGATTTGACTGGGCCATGCCCTGAAAACGAAACCAAAACAGAGCTAACGAAATATTAAATTGAGGACCTCGCCTAGCGAAGTACTTTAGCGCGCTAGGCCAGCCTGAATCGACCAGGATTGAAAAATCACGTACAGAACCTGAGCAACTTGGCGAGGGACTTTAAATCGCAGACTGGGATAGCGCGCATGGTGAACACATGATCCTCTTTCTCGACTTCGACGGCGTGCTACACCCCGACGCTGTGTACCTATCTAAACGAGGTATTGAGCTTCGCGCTGAAGGCGAGTTATTCATGTGGTCGTCTCTGCTGAGTGAGGCGCTAACCAAACATCCTGATATTCAGATCGTCCTATCGACAAGCTGGGCGCGCAAGATTGGCTATGACCGAGCCCGTAAAGCGTTGCCTCCAGAACTGAGTTCAAGAGTAATCGGTGCTACTTGGCACAGTGCCATGGGCCGCGGTTGGCACGAGCGAATTCTGTGGGATGTGCAGACACGGTACAACCAGATCGCCACTTACCTGAACCGGCGACCATGTCCGATGCCTTGGTTAGCTGTCGACGATGATGATGAAGGCTGGCCGGACTACCAACGAGAGCGTTTAGTACTGACCGATGGTATGCACGGGCTTTCAGTGCCAGGCGTGCTTGACGAGCTGATTACCAAGCTGAAAACTTAATGGCACTCTCAATTCGGTCGGCGCCCATTTAGCGGCTACTGGCCACCGTACCGATGGGACGTGTAGACAGCTGCTTGTGATGCCTCACCAAAGTAATCATGCCTAGAGTGGGCTGTAAAACTGCCTAGGCACCCCTAGATAAACAGTCGTGAATGAAAATGGTATCCGTTGTCATATTTGATGCATTCGGCACCCTGATCCCAAAAGCTCTCAGGCGTGTCAATCCGTACAGCAGATTAATCGGGAACGGAGACAGCGGGAAGTCAGCCCGCCGGCCATTCCTCACGCGTAACGTCGCAATTGATGTTTTCGCTGAGGAGCTTGGACTTGCCTATTTGGTGCCTCTGCTACGCAGAGAAATCCAGCAGGAGATAGATGAGTTGACTCTCTACCCTGATGTCGAGCTTACGCTGTCAAAGCTTAGGGGGGCTGGGTATAGGATTGCGGTATGCAGCAATTTGGCGTTTGAGTACTGCGCGTCTGTGCGAGCTATTTTGCCTGCAATCGACGAGTTCATCTTTAGCTGCGAAGTAGGCGCAGCTAAACCTGAACGTGAAATCTATATTGAGGCGTGCACGCGAATGTCTTGTCGTCCGCGAGATACTCTTTTTGTAGGCGACAGCAAGAAGGCCGACATCGAGGGTCCCGAAGCATTTGGGATGCAGGCTCGACTAATTGACCGAGGCTCAGGGCAGTCTCTTTCAAACGCTCTATTCGGTGCGCTGTGAAGTGGCGCTTTAACACTCATTGATTGTTAATCAACGTGCAAATGAAAGAATTAAGTTGGCCGTTTGGCTACAACCAAACATTGAGCTGCACTGACGCGAGGAATCCATTGTGAGCATGCCGATTGAACGCACCCTGTCCATAATCGCTACACGTCGATTCCTCTATGACTTGAGTCTTACGGAAGACGTGCCGGAGAATCTCAGGCTCCAAGCAACTCGGCTGCTTCGGCACTATCCGTCAGGTGTTGAGGTTACGAATCTGGGAAGAAGAGAAGCGAAGGTTGCTGAAACATTTACGTGGTGGAGCCCCATGTTTGCAGCGGAAGACAAACATGACCAAGCCTATCTCGAAGAGCTCCTTCAGAACGATAAACTGGTGAGGACGTGATGAGGCCTGGTGTGAAGTTTTGCAGGTGATTGCATTACACAGCCTGCACGGTCTTGCCTGAAACGATGAGCGGCGATGGGCCGGTAGCTGGCCGTGAAGAATGCCCCGGCTCGCCCCGTAGCTGCCGGTCACGACTGACAGTAAACAGCCTGGGCCAGAAGCAGCCGCCCGAAAGGGACGCTTGGCTCTGTTTACGAAACTGACGTCGACTCACTGCGATACTTCTTGTCATTCACCCAGCTGTAGCGGTTCGGATCTTTTGCCAGCAAGGACGCTCTCATCGTTTCGCGCCCGGCCTTGTCCGCCCGAAGGAAGATGCCTCGTAGTTCGGTGTCGATGCTCTGTTTGCTGGCACCGCGCTCCTCAGCCTTGGTGTACCAGTCATGCCCCTCCCCAAAGTTGGCTAGCTCCATGCACACAGCGCCTAGCAAAGTGCATGGACGGAAGTTCCGCGGCTGTAACTCATGCCCCTGCTTGCCGAGCTGAAGAGCTTCGTTACGCCGCCCCAGGTCGCGCATGACACCGCCGTGAGTGGTGCACATGGCTGAGTGGATCTTGGGGTGTTTGAAGCGATTGGTCGGTACGCTGGCGAGTAGTTCGAGTGCCGATTCTGGCTGATCGCACTTTCGATAGTGGCCACTCGCGTTGATTGCGTTCCACGGGTCCTGAGTGCGGCGGTACTCTTTGACGCAAAATTCGGCCTCGCGCAGGTGGTAGGCCTTCCGCAGTTCCTGAGTGAAATGCTCTTGGACCTCAGTGTTGAGCCAAACGAAGTCGTCATCGGCCAGTCGGTTACCGGAGTCGATGTTTTGGAGGATGTCCATCATCCGTGGCAACAAAGACTGATCAATCACGAAAATCCCGTATTTCCTGCGCAGGATATATGCGGGATCGTTTTCGCGAGCAATGCGAGCGACCTCGGCAGCCTCACGCCGGAGTCTTTGTGCTTCGGCCTGTTCAAGGCGAGCTGCTTCGGCAGCTGTCCGTGCGACCTCAGCTGCATCGATGTCTGAAATATAGGACTCGTAGGTGGCTTGGCCAATGGCCAGTTCATACAGTCGGAGAAACCCTTTGACCTTGAGATAATTGAGATAGGCTGCTGCAATCGGACGCCCTTGATAGAGAGCGTCCAAGATATTGCTAAACGGCGAGATAGTCGCCTTAGGGTGGTCCACACGGAAGTGACGGGCAATGTCTCCGGGCGTCGGAGCTGTGTAATCGGGTTCGCACATACGAGTTTTGTACGCTGCTTCAGCCGCTTCGCGATTACGGCTGCATTGCACTGCCCACGAAGCTTCATGGGCGATGCGAGCTGCATCAACGGCCTTGCGCTCATGATCGGACTGAGCCTTCTGCGCTGCAGCGCGTTCAATGCGAGCAGCCTTTGCGGCTTCGATCTTACGCTGGGCCTCAATATGCCACGCGCGTTCCTGAGCTAAACGATCTGCCTTCTGAGCTTGGTGTTCTGCTTTGGCAGCCTGCTCACGAGCTACTAAAGCCGGATCCAAAGCTGCGATGAAGACCTCATAGGTAATCTGGCCAGTCGCCAGTTGATAAAGCTCATTGAGATTCTGCTGCTGTAGATAGTTCAGCGACAGTAACGTCAGGGGCTTCCCACGAAATATGCTTTCGAGGATTTTGCTCAGGCGAGTAGCGGGAATGGTCGCACCGGTAATGCGGCTGACGCAGAAGTGACATGCAATGTCGTAGAGCGTTGGGCGATTCAATTCCATAAAAGGGAGAGTCCATTCTAGTTTGGGTAACCTGACTCGGATTCTCTCACAAGCTTTAGAGGTTCGCTTATGGCCGGTTCCGGCCTGTGGCGATAGGCGTGAGAGGCGGCATACAGATAGAGTTAATAGCGTCAGAGCTGAATGCTACATGTCGCGAGGGGAAGCCAGTAACTCGCCCGCCTGAGTAGCGCACTTACTTTGGTCTGTCGTGCCAACAAATGGGTTTCCCCAACCCATGCGGCAGGACACAAGCTGGTTACGCTGTGCCTCCCAAGGTTTGACTGGGTACTTCAGACTCCACGCTTTGAAAAGCTTTCTATCCTGGTCCGATATCTTTAGTTTGTAGCGATCAGACATGTAGAAATAGGTGCGTGCAATCATCCCGCGAATTGCAGGCCTGGGCATGGCCTTCTTTGCTTTGAAGTCCACCACCATCTGGCAAGCCCCGTACTGTGTAGGTGTCTTCGACAACCACGAGAAACTGAAATTACTGCGATCACCATTCACTTCCCCAATGCTCGGCACCAGGTTGAAAAGGTCGGCTTCGGCGACTCGATAAACTGAGTCTTTGGCGGCACAGTTTTTACGTCCGCCTTTCTGCCAGCACTGCCGCTGATGCCCGATTACCCAAGCAGGCACGATGTGCTCCCATTCGACTCTGGCTGCTCGCTGGGCGTTCTTGCGAGGCACATAGCCACAGCTCGCTAGATCGACGCGATTGCCCGTGTATTTGCAGCCACAGTAAAATTCGGTTGACTGGACGGCATACAGAGGCCAAGCCATCTTCTTGGCTTCGGCGAATGTTTTGGGGGCTTGGGCATAGGTTGGGACGGTAAGAAATAGCAAAAGCATGGAAAGTAAAAGACGTGGCATCAGGTAGCTCAAAATCGGGAAAAACGAATAGTACGGGTATCAGATCGTAAGGGCGCTGCTGGCCGTTTGCCGCCAGCGTCATCCAACTGGCAGGATGAGTTCTTGGCCGTGGTTTCTCACATTGCCCACCATGCTG
>JAIERD010000303.1 GCA_019747155.1 Pseudomonadaceae bacterium | reverse complement strand
GGTGAGCAAACCGGCCATGTCTTTGATCGCCACCGAGTCGCAACCCAGGGCTTCCATCTGCTTGGCTTGCTCGACGAAGGCTTTGACCGTGTGCACCGGGCTGGTGGTGTAGCAGAGAGTGCCCTGGGCGTGTTTGCCGGCAGCTTTTACCGCTTCGATGGAGACCTGCAGGTTACGCACATCGTTCATGGCGTCGAAGATACGGAATACGTCGATGCCATTGGCAGCCGCCTTGGCCACGAAGGCGCGCACCACGTCATCGCTGTAGTGCCGGTAACCGAGCAGGTTCTGCCCGCGCAGCAGCATTTGCAGACGGGTGTTGGGTAGCGCCGCCTTGAGCTGACGCAGACGCTCCCAGGGATCTTCCTTCAAGAAACGCACGCAGGCATCGAAGGTGGCGCCGCCCCAGACTTCCAGCGACCAGTAGCCGACTTGATCGAGCTTGGGGCAGATCGGCAGCATGTCTTCGGTGCGCATGCGGGTGGCGATCAGCGACTGATGGGCGTCGCGCAGGATGGTGTCAGTAACAAAAACCTTCTTAGACATATTCAGCTCCTCACAGGCCGGCGTGGGCGGCGATAGCCGTGGCAATCGCCAGGGCCAGGTGCGATGGGTTGCGCTTGATCGAGTACTCGGTCAGCTCCGGGTGCGACTCGACGAAGCTGGTATTGAACTGGCCACTGCGAAACTCCGGGTTACGCAGAATCTCCTGGTAATAGGCGGCGGTGGTTTTCACCCCTTGCACGCGCATGTCGTCCAGGGCGCGCAGGCCGCGGTCCAGCGCCTCTTCCCAGGTCAGGGCCCAGACCACCAGCTTCAAACACATGGAGTCGTAATAGGGCGGGATGGTGTAGCCGGTGTAGATCGCCGTGTCGGTGCGCACGCCAGGGCCGCCGGGTGCGTAGTAGCGAGTGATCTTGCCGAAGGAGGGCAAGAAATTGTTCTTCGGGTCTTCTGCGTTAATCCGAAACTGCAGGGCAAAACCACGGTACTGGATGTCTTCCTGTTGCATCGACAAGGGCAGGCCCGAGGCGATGCGGATCTGCTCACGAACGATGTCGATGCCGGTGATTTCTTCGCTGATGGTGTGCTCCACCTGCACACGGGTGTTCATCTCCATGAAGTACAGTTCGCCACCTTCGGCGAGCAAAAACTCCACGGTGCCGGCGTTTTCGTAACCCACGGCCTTGGCTGCACGCACGGCCAGGTCGCCGATATAGGCGCGTTGCTCGGGGGTCAGCTGCGGGCTGGGGGCGATCTCGATCAGCTTCTGATTACGGCGCTGGATCGAGCAGTCGCGCTCGAACAGGTGCACCACATTGCCAAAGCTGTCACCGAGTATCTGCGCCTCGATGTGCTTGGGATTGACGATGCATTTTTCCAGGAACACCTCGGCGCGGCCGAAGGCCTTGGTCGCCTCGGAGATTACCCGTGGATAGGCCTGCTCCAGCTCGTCGCGGCTGTTGCAACGGCGGATGCCACGGCCGCCGCCACCGTTGGTGGCCTTGAGCATCACCGGGTAACCGATCCGGTCGCCTTCGCGCAGCGCCTCGGCCATGTCCGCCACATTGCCCTCGGTGCCCGGCGTGACCGGTACACCGGCCTTGATCATGCTGCGCCGCGCTTCGGTCTTGTCGCCCATGCGGCGAATCACTTCCGCCGAGGGGCCGATAAACTTGATCCCGCGCTCGACACAGATATCCGCCAGTTCGGCGTTCTCAGACAAGAAGCCGTAGCCGGGGTGCAACGCATCGCAGCCGGTTTCCACCGCCAGATTGACCAGCTTGCGCGGGTTCAAATAGCCGGCCAGCGGTTCGGCGCCAAGGCAGTGGGCCTCGTCCGCGCGCTTCACATGCAGGGCATGGCGGTCGGCGTCGGAATACACCGCCACCGAACGGATGCCCATCTCGGCGCAGGCACGCACAATGCGCACTGCAATTTCGCCACGGTTGGCGATCAGAATTTTTTTGATCACACGGGTGTTCCTCGGCAATGAACCGGCCAACCCTCGCAGCGGTCGGCATCTGAGCGGGCCTGAGGCCCAGTCGCACAGTTATTTCTACAGCTACCCTAGTCGCCAGAGCGGATTAACCCAAATTAATAATTGTTGGGCTAGCCATCAGGTAAAACTTATAGTTACTTAACGGAGCCGCCTGCACGAACCTGCTCCAGCCATCAAACGAGGCCACTATTTATGCGCAAGTCATTGATGCGTATGACCTTACGCCAGATCCAGGTGTTTCGCGCGGTCTGCGACCAGCGCTCCTACAGCCGCGCCGCCGAAGAGATGGCGCTGACCCAACCGGCAGTTAGTTTGCAAATCCGTCAGCTGGAAGGGCTGATTGGTCAGCCATTATTTGAGTACGTCGGCAAAAAACTCTACCTGACCGAAGCCGCCGAAGCCTTGCGCCGCGCCAGTGGCGATATTTTCCAGCGGCTGGAAAACCTCGACATGCAGCTCACCGATTTACAGGGTTCGCTGCGCGGTCAGTTACACCTGGCGGTGGAGTCCAGCGCCAAGTATTTCGTACCGCATTTGTTTGCTGCCTTTAAGCAGCAACAGCCGGAAGTCAGCCTGCAACTGACGGTCGTCAATCGCGCTCAGGTGATCAAACGCCTGGGCGAGAACCGCGACGACTTAGTGATCATGTCGCTGGTGCCGCAAGACATGGCTTTGGAGTTTTTGCCGTTTTTAAACTACCCGATCATCGCCGTGGCGCCGCCCGATCACCCGCTGTGTAGCGCCGGCCCGCTGACCCTTAAAGACCTCGAAGCCTATCCACTGCTGGTCCGTGAGCCGGGCTCGGGCACGCGCAAAGCCTGCGAAGAGTTCTTTCAGCAAAAGCGTGCACACTTTGCCCAAACCTTGGAGGTGTCGTCTCTGGAGGGCGTGCGCGAATGCGTGGTGGCTGGCTTGGGCCTGGCCTTGTTGCCACGCCATAGCGTCTGCCAGGAGCTGGCCAGCGGGCGCCTGTGCGAACTGCCGATCGAGGAGTTACCGCTGTACCGCAGCTGGTGCGTGGTGCATGCGCGCGGCAAACGCCTGTCGCCGGTGGCGCAGGCGTTTCAGGCCTTTATTCGCAACGAGCGCACCCAGATCAGCGCCCTCGCCGTGGGCTTTAACGGCAGCCTAGCCGTGCCGGTGTAAGACCAACCCGACCATTGCGTTAGCCGCCACCAACTCGGGGTAGTCGTGCATTTCGTAATTCAAACGGCGGCGCTCAGAGAAATCCTCAATCGCGCGGCGGTATTCCATGCGCTTGCGATCTTCCTGATCACGGCGTTTACGGGCGGGGCTGTGCGACGAGTCATCAACGATACGAGTCATGTCCTAACTCCCAAGACGAGATGCGGGGAGCAGTAGGATCGGCGAAGTAGATGACGGTTTGGCTGCAGGCGGGTGAAGATTGAATGAAGGCCAAGGCCGGCCGTTAACCTTCAATCATCCAGCGCTTTTACCGACTTGGGCGACAGGCGCAAGCTGCGCAAACTGCGTTTGACGCTCTTCAGGTGATTGACCAGGTCCGGGCCACGGGCCATGGCCACGCCCATGGCCAGCACGTCGATCACCACCAGATGGGCGATGCGCGAGGTCAGCGGGGTGTAGATGTCGGTGTCTTCCACTACATCGATGGCCAGATTGATGGTCGCCAGCTCGGCCAACGGGGTTTGGCTCGGGCACAGAGTGATCAGCGTGGCGCCGGTTTCGCGGACCAGATTGGCGGTGATCAGCAGGTCTTTGGAGCGGCCCGACTGCGAGATGCAAATCGCCACATCGCTTGGTTTTAAGGTCACCGCCGACATCGCCTGCATGTGCGGGTCGGAGTAGGCGGCGGCGGTCAGCAGCAGGCGGAAGAACTTGTGCTGGGCATCGGCGGCCACCGCACCGGAGGCACCAAAGCCATAGAACTCCACGCGCTGTGCCTGGGCGATGGCGTTGATAGCGCGTTGCAGCGCCAGCGGGTCGAGGCGCTCACGCACCTCCATCAGGGTGTGCAGGGTGGTGTCGAAAATCTTCAGGCTAAAATCAGCCACCGAATCGGTCTCGGTGATCGCAAACTGGCCGAAGCTGGCACCGGCCGCAAGGCTTTGGGCCAGCTTGAGTTTCAAGTCCTGAAAGCCGGTGCAACCAATGGCGCGGCAGAAGCGCACTATGGTCGGCTCGCTGATACCGACGTCATGGGCCAGATCAGCCATGGAGCTGTGCATCACCGCCGTCGGGTCGAGCAACACGTGATCGGCGACCTTGATTTCCGATTTGCGTAGCAGGTGACGGGATTGATCGATGTGCTGCAACAGATTCACAGGGCTAGACTCAATGATGATCGGCGATGCCGAGATTACCGGCTGATTTTACCGCGCATAACCGAGCGCAGTAGTTTTCGCTCAGCTTGTGTAGTGTGCTTGTAGTTATACTACATCTACCTCTTTACGCACAGACAAAGCCAGCCGGAGCCTCCCGTGAACATCCCCTGCGACATGCTGGTTTTTGGCGGAACTGGCGATTTAGCCCTACATAAATTGCTGCCGGCGCTCTATCACCTGCACCGCGAAGGCCGTTTACCAGCGGATATGCGCATTCATGTGGCGGCCCTGAACGACCTGCAGCGCAGTGCCTACCTGACTCTGGCCGAGCGCCATTGCCGCGCCCAAGTGGCACGCAGCGAGTTCGCGCTCGACACCTGGGCGAGTTTTGCCGAGCGCCTCGACTACTTCAGCATGGACCTCAGCCAGAGCGCCGATTTCGGCCGTCTGAGCAAGTTTTTGGGCAATACCGGCCAGCGCGGGCGCATCTATTACCTGGCCACCGCGCCGGACCTGTTCGAGCCGATTGCCGAGCATTTGCATAACGCCGGCCTGGCCGGTGCCAACACCCGCATCGTGCTGGAAAAACCCATCGGTCACTCGCTGGAGTCGGCGCAGGAAATCAACCAGTCGATTGGCCGGGTGTTCGCCGAATCCCAGGTGTTTCGCATCGACCATTACCTGGGCAAAGAGACTGTGCAAAACCTCATGGCGCTGCGCTTTGCCAACGCCCTGTTCGAGCCGGTCTGGCGCACCGGGCATATAGACCATGTGCAGATCACCGTCAGCGAAACCCTCGGTGTGGAGAACCGTGGCGGCTACTACGACCACACCGGCGCGATGCGCGACATGCTGCAAAACCACCTGCTGCAACTGCTCTGCTTGGTGGCCATGGAAGCCCCAGTGCGCTTCGACGCCGAGGCGGTGCGCAACGAAAAGGTCAAAATCCTCCAGGCGCTAAAGCCGATCAGCGGCCTCGATGTGCAAGACAAAACCGTGCGCGGACAATACGCCGCCGGCAAAATCGGCGGCCAGGACGTGCCGGCCTATTACTTCGAGAAGAATGTCGATAACGACAGCGACACCGAAACCTTCGTCGCCGTGCAGGCCGAGATCGACAACTGGCGCTGGGCCGGCG
>JAIERD010000535.1 GCA_019747155.1 Pseudomonadaceae bacterium | reverse complement strand
GTCGGTATCCCCGCCGGTGGCGAGGCAAAATTTGCACCGGGGGGTAACCATCTGATGCTCTTTGGTTTGCAAAAACCGCTGGTTGCCGGCGAACGTTTTCCGCTGACCTTGGAGTTTGAAAAAGCGGGCAAGGTTGAAGTTGAAGTCGTCATCGAAGCTAGCGAACCTGACCAGCACGCTGGCCACTAAGTGCGAAGCTGTTATTAGAGACCAAGGTCCACGCTTCTTACCTGCTTATAGAGTGCTTAAGTGAACGATTTAGCTACCCTACCCCTGCACCTACAGCAACGACTTAACGCCGAACTCAAGCCTGGTGAACGGTTTATCTGGAGCGGACAACCTGTACCTGCCAGGTATATGAAAAGCGGTTTTAAAGCTTGGTATTTCTTTGTTCCTTGGACAGCATTTTCGGCATTTTGGATTGCCTCGGCAGCAGGCTACCAATGGCCTGCGCTTAATAGCAGCTGGGATCTTTTTCCATTGGCTGGTTTGCCCTTTTTATTGATTGGTCTTGCGGGACTAAGCACGCCTTTTTGGTTACGCCGCAGGGCCCGTTCGATGATTTATGCCATCAGCAACCTGCGCGCAATGACTATTGAGGGTGCTAACTCATTCACAGTTAAGTCCTATTTTGCTAAGGATATCGCCGAGGTTGTACGCACTGAACATTCCGATGGTTCTGGCGACTTGGTCCTGCGCACTGAGCACTATCGCGACTCTGATGGCGACCGGCAAACGCGCGCGCATGGTTTTATGGCTGTTGCACGCGTGAGAGAAGTTGAGCGCTTTATTGAAAAGCTGCGACAAGCAGAGTCAGCTTAAAGTACTGCAGAGCCACAATTTACTGTGACTCTGCAGCGCTGTGCACGCCTAAGTGTGCAGCTAGTTACTTTTGTTAGCGCTCCAGCGGCGTGCGCATGGTGACAAACTCTTCAGCGGCCGTCGGATGTATGCCCATGGTCTCGTCAAATTGTTGTTTGGTTGCACCGGCCTTCAGCGCTACCGCCAGGCCTTGAATGATCTCTCCCGCGTCCGGGCCAACCATGTGACAACCAAGCATGCGGTCGCTGTCTGCATCGACCACTAACTTCATCAGGGTCTTTTGCTGGCTGTCGCTAAAGCTCAGTTGCATCGGCCTGAAGCGGCTTTCGAAGATCTTTATCTTATGGCCAGCGGCCGTTGCTTGCTCTTCGCTTAAACCGACGGTGCCGATATTGGGCAGGCTAAATACCGCCGTGGGAATCAGCTGGTAATCGACCGGGCGATAGTCTTCTGGTTTAAACAAGCGGCGCGCCACGGCCATACCCTCGGCCAGTGCCACAGGGGTCAATTGCACGCGGCCAATCATGTCGCCGATGGCCAGAATCGACGGCTCAGTGCTTTGGTAATGCTCATTCACCTGGACATAGCCACGCTCATCTAACTCGACAGCGGTGTTTTCCAAGCCTAAGTTGTCGAGCATCGGTCGCCGGCCAGTGGCATAAAACACCGCATCAGTGACCAGTTGCCGACCATCTTGCAAGGTGGCCAGCAGACTGCCGTCGGCTTGCCGATCAATTTTGCTGATATCGGTGTTGAATTGCAGATCGATACCGCTCTTTTCCAGTTCTTCCTTTAGATGCTGACGCACTGCTCCGTCGAAACCGCGCAAGAACAATTCACCGCGATACAGCAACGAAGTTTGTGCACCCATGCCGTGAAAGATCGACGCAAATTCAACGGCGATATAACCGCCGCCAACCACCAGTATTCGCTTGGGCAACTGTTCTAAAAAGAAGGCTTCATTGGAGGTTATGGCGTGCTCAACCCCTGGAATATCAGGCTTCTGCGGCCAGCCACCGGTGGCCAGCAGGATGGTTTTGGCGCTGTAGCGCTGACCATTTACCTCCACGTGATGGGCGTCAAGCACGCGTGCATGCTGTTCCAGCAAGGTCACGCCGCTACTGATCAATAAGTTTCGGTAGATGCCATTCAGGCGCAAAATTTCGCGATTTTTATTGGCGATTAAGGTTGGCCAGTCGAAGCTCGCCTCCTCCATCGCCCAGCCGAAACCCTTGGCCTGGGCGAATTCATCGGCAAAATGAGCGCTGTAAACCAGTAGCTTTTTGGGCACACAGCCAACATTGACGCAGGTACCGCCCAGATAGCGGCTCTCGGCTACGGCCACCTTGGCGCCAAAGCCGGCGGCAAACCGCGCCGCGCGCACGCCACCGGAACCGGCCCCAATCACGAACAGATCAAAATCGTAAGTCATTAGTTATCCTCAAGTATGCCGCCCAGAATAACGCAAACAGCAATCTGCATACCTAAACTGAATAGGTGCTGATTGGAGTTTTAGTGATGCGCCCTACCCTGACCCATATAGCTCTGCATGTGCCCGACCTTGACGCCTGCATTGAGTTTTACCAGAACTACTGCGCCATGCAGGTGATTCATCAGCGTGCAGGTAAAGGTTCACGAATAGTCTGGATGGCTGAAACCGGCAAGGAGCATGAGTTTATTTTCGTGCTGATGCCGGGTGGACAGTCTCGGCAATTGGCCAGTAATGATTACAGCCATTTTGGCTTTGCCTTGGGCAGCCGCGCTGCTGTTGATGCCCTCGCCGCTCGCGCCCAGGCTGCTGGCTGCCTGATCTGGCCGCCGCGTGACGAGCCTTATCCAGTGGGTTATTACTGCGGATTGCGCGATCCGGCTGGTAACTATGTTGAGTTCAGTTACGGTCAACCTTTGGGGCCGGGTTCTGAGCCTATGGTCATTATGTAAGCGGCCACAAAAAAGCCACCCGCAGGTGGCTTTTTCACAACAGACTTAGTTAGTAAGCCTTGCCAGTTTTGTAGAAGTTTTCAAAGCAGAAGTTGGTGGCGTCGATGTAGCCTTCTGCGCCGCCGCAGTCAAAACGCTGGCCTTTGAATTTGTAGGCAATCACACAGCCGTCTTGGGCTTGCTTCATCAGGGCGTCGGTGATTTGGATTTCGCCGCCTTTGCCGGGTTCGGTCTGCTCGATCAAGTCAAAAATATCCGGAGTCAGGATATAACGACCGATAATCGCCAAGTTCGACGGGGCATCTTCAGGTTTTGGTTTTTCCACCATGCTGTTAACCCGGAAGATGTCTTCGCGGATCATTTCACCGGAAATCACGCCGTACTTGGAAACCTCTTCCATCGGTACTTCTTGGATTGCAACGATCGAGCAACGGAACTGTTTGTACAGCTTCACCATTTGCTTGAGTACGCTGTCGCCGTCGAGATTGACGCAAAGGTCATCAGCCAGAACCACGGCAAAAGGTTCGTCGCCAATCAATGGGCGGCCACAGAGAATTGCGTGGCCCAGGCCTTTCATTTCAACTTGGCGGGTATAGGAGAAGCTGCACTCGTCGATCAGTTTGCGAATGCCAACCAGGTACTTCTCTTTGTCAGTACCGTGGATTTGATGCTCAAGCTCGTAACTGATGTCGAAGTGGTCTTCCAGTGCCCGCTTGCCGCGGCCAGTTACCATGGCAATTTCGGTCAGGCCGGCATCCAGGGCTTCTTCAACGCCGTACTGAATCAGTGGCTTGTTCACCACCGGCAGCATTTCCTTAGGCATAGCCTTAGTTGCAGGCAGAAAACGGGTGCCGTAACCAGCAGCCGGGAACAAGCATTTCTTGATCATGAGAATCCTTAAGAGAAGGGACGACTAAACTTGCGGGCAGTCTAATCAGGCTGCATCCGCCTTACAATGCCCAGTAGTGGCGTAATTGACCGGGCAATAAAGAAATCCTGCAGCGCCAATAGTGGCGGATCGCAAGGATTACAGCCAGCAAACAGAGCGGCTGCAGGCATAAGACCACCAAGACCAGAAAAGTTCGATTGCCCGTTTGTGTGATCACGCTAAAGCACTGCTGCTAGTAATGCTCAATAAACGCCAAAGTGATGGTGACGGGCTGATTGCCGGACTGTAACTCTTGGTACAGCGCTTCCAGCGCTTGCGCGTCTAAATAGCCACTGCCGTTATGCTCTTGGCGCCACTCAAGTTGATCGGCTAGGTCTGCAAACTTTTCTGCCGCCGCCGACAAGTTCTGGCCGTGATACTCAAGCAAGGCGCCGAGTTCTATTTGCCCTTCTAGCCAGATCAGGCTCTGATCAACTTCGAGCTTAGGCTCAAGTTTGAAGTGCTTGATCAATTCGGCGGATTCAGCCCAGCTCAAATTGATACAGATGCGATTTTTGTCGGCCAAGGCTGAGTCAATAAAGCGCAAGGGCGCGGTGAAGTCGACCTGTAGGTCGTTGGACGTCATGGTCATCCGGTGCCTCCTTTGTCATCTTGATGGACGCCAGTTCAAGCTTTATCGAGCACCACCGTAAGCCAGCTTGGCCAGCCCGAGCAACATCAATACGAAAGCGATCATTGGTAACAGGCTGTCCAGTTGCACATTTATAAACCACATAGCGCATCTCTCCGTTCAGAAAACTTTGATAGCCAATAGGCGTGCCACGCTAGGTGGCATGATCTGTCGCCGGCGCTCGCTGGGCCGGTAGCGCAGATTGAGCGCAATAAAACCCTTGCCGCGTTTGAGGTGACCAGCGTTTAGCTTGCTCGGATAAAACTGTATATCCATACAGTCATTGTCGTCAAGCCATGTCCTGCAGAATTTATTGGCTACGCCTGGGCGCGCTACTTAAGCGGCGCCGCCACGCTGTAGCGTTGCAACTGCATTTCCTGCAGGCGGCTGAGGGTGCGGCGAAAGGCAAAGCCAAGGGCGCCTTGGGTGTACAGCTGCGCGAGCGGCACTGCGGCTTCCAGATACAGCGCAATACGGCGGTCGTAGCATTCATCGACCAAGGCAATAAAACGGCGGACGCTGTCGTCATGCACGGATAAGTCCGCCAACTGCCGATCGCCGGCAGCCACCCGCTCCACTCCATCCTCGGTACCACGCGCTATGTAGGCCGCGCGCTGCTGGCTGCTGAGGTTAGGCAGCGCACTGATGAAAATGCTCGAAAAACCATCGCACAAACCGATGAAGTCGATGGCCGACAACGGCTGCTCGCAGAGGTCTGCGTAGCGAAAATGAATCAGCGTGCCGGATTGTTGCTGGACGTTAATCTGCCGATGCCCGAGGGTTATCGAGGTGTTCGTGATGGGGGCGCCAGCGGACAGTCGGCAAAACTCGGTCTGCAATGGGCTGGCTTGCCCTGGCGCGGTGAGCCAGTAACGTTGCTGCGCCGCGCCCGGATGCAGCCGGTGATCCTGCCCACCGTCGACGCTAACCACCTGCATATAGTGGCTGATGGCAGCAATCGCCGGCTCAAAACGCTGGCGATTGAAACCATCGGCATACAACTGCTCGGGCGGCTGATTGGAGGTGGCGACCAGCACCACACCCTCCTCAAACATCACCTGCAGCAAGCGGCCGAGAATGATCGCATCACCGATGTCG
>JAIERD010000452.1 GCA_019747155.1 Pseudomonadaceae bacterium | reverse complement strand
GTCGGCGAGGACGAGGGCGGCACCCTGATGCTGTTACTGACCTATCCCCTGGGCCGTGGCCAGTTGCTGTTGGGTAAGTTCGTCGGCCACGGCCTGATCCTGGCGCTGGCCACCCTGATCGGTTTCGGCTGCGCGGCCCTGGCCATCGGCGTGCTGGTCGATGATGTCGAGCTGGGCCTGCTGGCCTGGGCCTTCGGTCGCTTTATGTTGTCCTCGACCTTGCTTGGTTGGGTATTTCTGGCCATGGCTTATGTGCTGAGCAGCGCCGTTAGCGAAAAATCCAGCGCCGCCGGGCTGGCCCTGGGCGTGTGGTTCCTCTTCGTGCTGGTGTTCGATCTGGCCTTGCTGGCGCTGCTGGTGCTGAGCGAAGGCAAGTTCAACCCGGAGCTGCTGCCCTGGTTGCTGTTGCTCAACCCAGCGGATGTCTACCGCTTGATCAACCTCTCTGGTTTCGAAGGCGGCGGCAGCGCCGTCGGCGTCATGGCCCTGGGCGGCGACCTGCCGGTGGACGGCCGGCTGCTGTGGCTGTGCCTGCTGTTATGGGTCGGCGCACCGCTGCTGTTGGCCTACGGGGTGTTTCTGCGCCGGCCGACGTGATGGGCCGCAAACCCAGGCCGACACTTTTTTCGAGCATTAAGGAGTCACCATGCACAGTCTGTTCAAACAGAGCGCCCGAACCTTGTTGGCGCTAGTCATAGGTCTGGCGCTGCTGGCCTGCAACGAGCCTGAAGCCGAGCAGCACAGCCTCGCCCCGCAGGCCTTTCACGCCACTGACGAGTGCCATGTGTGCGGCATGATCATCAGCGACTTTGCCGGCCCCAAAGGCCAAGCGGTGAGCAAGGCCGGGGTGAAGAAATTCTGTTCCGCCGCCGAGATGCTCGGCTGGTGGTTGCAGCCGGAAAACCGTATCGGCGATGCCAAGCTCTATGTCCACGACATGGGCCGTAGCGACTGGGCCAAGCCCGATGACAGCTACCTGATCGACGCCACCCAGGCGTTCTACGTGGTCGGTCTGGCCGACAGCGGGCTCAGCGGCGCCATGGGCGCGGTGTTGGCCTCGTTCGCCGACGAACAGGCCGCGCGCAAACTCGCTGCTATCCATAACGCTCGGGTGCTGCGGTTCGCCGAAATCGATCAGACGGTCTTGCAACAGGCGGCTGCCATGCAACATGGCCAGGCCCATTGAGCGCCGCTATCAAACTAAAAATAATCATCCGGTTTATTCGCAGAAATTTAAATCTGCACGAAACCGTGTAGGAGCCAGCTTGCTGGCGATGCTTTTGACCTGAAAAGATCGCCAGCAAGCTGGCTCCTACAGATGCACGCCTCCCATCGTAAGGCTGACATGCCGAAGGCTTGTCCGCTCTACGGGGCGCTATCGACGGCCAAGGTCGCGCCTCGATAATCTTCGCTCCGTACCACGCGCGGCAAAGCTGATTGCGATCAAGTCGCCAACCCTCTCTCTCGCTGTAAAAAGGTCTTATCGGGGGCAGCGTCCGCTGCTCTGGATCGGAAACCGGTCGCCCATGATTTTTTCTCTGGACGACCCTGCCGTTCGGCGTTGCCGGGCATCGGAGAGCATCGATGAATAACGAATTTCAGGACCGCCTGGCGGTGGTTACCGGCGCCAGTTCGGGAATCGGTTTGGCGCTGTGTGCGGCCTTGTTGCAACGCGGCGCACAGGTGTTGGCCATGTCCCGCACGCTCGGTGATCTGCCGCTGCTGCTGGAGACTTACGGCGCGCGTTTGCACTGGCAGGCCGGCGACGTTACCTGCCAGGCCGACCTCGACAGCCTGGCCGAACAGGCTGCCCGTCTGGGGCCGGTGGATTATCTGGTGCCCAACGCCGGCATCGCCGAACTGGCCGATTGCCTCGATCTCGGCGCCTTCGACCGGCAATGGGCGGTCAACGGAGCGGGTGCCTTGAATACCCTGGCGGCGCTGCTCGACACCCTGGCCAAGCCGGCCTCGGTGGTGTTCGTCAGTACCTTTCTGAGCCATCTGACCTTTCCCGGCCTGGCCGCCTATATCGCCAGCAAAGCGGCCCTGGCCGCCCAAGTGAAAACCATCGCCGTGGAACTGGCGGCCTTGGATCTGCGCATCAACCTGGTGTCGCCAGGCCCTACCGCGACGGCGATCTGGGGCACCCTGGGGTTGACCGACGAGCAGTTGGGCGACGTCGCCGACACGCTGGCTAAACGCCTGTTGCCCGGTCATTTTCTCGAAGCCGCAGCGGTGGCCAACGTCATCCTGTTCCAATTGTCCCAGGGCGCTCGCGGCGTCTATGGTCAGGATTGGGTGGTCGACAACGGCTATACGCTGGGCTGAAAACGCTGGCCTGCGGCGTCGTCGGCGGCGCTCGTTTGCGGCTGCACGGTTTGCGCTGATTCTGATGATCTTTCCTGCAAAGCGCTCGGCGCAAATCGTGTAGCCCATAGCTGGGACACAGGCAAAAAAGGCTATGTAGCAATTATGTGTTGCGAGGGTCCTTTCGCGAGAGGGAATTAGCCTTGATAGTTGTGCTGTCTGCACCGACCAATCGCGGATAAATCCGCTCCTACAGGGTTGGCCAACCGATGAAAATGTTGCAGGTGCCGGGTTTGTGTAGGAGCGGATTTATCCGCGAAGCAAGCGTGAGTACGCTAACAATCCTGCAGGACCACAACCGTTATTTTCCCCATATTCATCTAGGTCATAAACCAGAGACTAGGGGGCTTTCGCTTTGCAACACATAGCTGGGAAACAGGCAAAAAAAAGCCGCTCACTTGGTTTGCGTGAGCGGCATTTGCAACCTGCTTGGTTACTTGAGGCTCAACACCCATTCGGCGAGAATCTTGGCTTCTGCGTCGGTAACCGGGTTGGCCGGCATTGGCATCGGCCCCCAGGTGCCCTGAGTGCCATTCTTGATACGTCCAGCCAACATATCGGCGGCGCCTGCGGTGCCGGCGTATTTGGCCGCCACGTCCTTCAGCGCCGGACCGACCACTTTCATGTCGACGTTGTGGCAGGCGGCGCAGGGCTTGCTCTTGAACAGTGCTTCAGCGGCGGCGGGGTCGGCGGCCAGGGCAGTTTGCAGGCTCAGTGCTGCACCTAGGGCTAACAGCGGAGTCAGAAACTTCTTCATGGTATTTCCTCAAGGCGAGTGACGCGGGCGCTATGCAACTCACGTCGTTATGGCAAAGGTTGTACCGAGCCCCGTGTTGGTGAGGCGTTCAGTGACAGTCTGCTCCAAAGGATTCCAACATAGCTAGGTAGAACTTTTTACGGCTTGATCTCAATCAACTGATGGGTCAGTGCAATGCGCGCCCAGGCGCCGCAAAGGGGCAATGGGCTGATTCTTTGCGGCATGGCGTGCGGCTCATCGTCGATGGGCTTGACCGCAATCAAGTGCGGCCGCTGCGGCGCTTGAGCGCAATGTCTCGCCACGGTTAGCGTACAGGCATGATTAATCCGCTGAGGACTCTGCCGTGAATGCGCCTGCCAAACTCGTCGTCGAAACCCTTGCCGCCCGGGCTGCGCCGTTTTATCAGGCGCAGGGCAATGAAGAAGTGCTGTTCCAGCAGGCCTGGCAACACGGCATGCCGGTGCTGATCAAGGGCCCGACCGGCTGCGGCAAGACCCGCTTCGTCCAGCACATGGCCCACCGGCTGAATCTGCCGCTGTTTACCGTGGCTTGCCATGACGACCTGAGCGCGTCCGACCTGGTTGGTCGCCACCTGATCGGCGCCCAAGGCACCTGGTGGCAGGACGGCCCGCTGACCCGCGCGGTGCGCGAAGGCGGCATCTGCTACCTGGATGAAGTGGTCGAGGCGCGCCAGGACACCGCCGTGGTGCTGCACCCGCTGGCCGATGACCGCCGCGAGTTGTATCTGGAACGCACTGGCGAAGTGCTGCGCGCGCCGCCCGGTTTTATGCTGGTGGTGTCTTATAATCCGGGTTACCAGAACCTGCTCAAGGGCATGAAACCCAGCACCCGCCAGCGCTTCGTGGCCTTGCGTTTCGGCTACCCGCCGGCGGCCGAGGAGGAGCGCATCGTCGCCAACGAGGCCCAGGTGGATGCAGCGCTCGCCGCCCAGGTGGTCAAACTCGGCCAGGCGCTGCGCCGCCTGGAGCAGCACGATCTGGAAGAAGTCGCCTCGACCCGCCTGCTGATTTTCGCCGCACGGATGATCCGCTCCGGCATGAGCCCGCGCGAGGCCTGCCTGGCTTGCTTGGCCGAGCCTCTGTCGGATGACCCGCAGACAGTGGCGGCGTTGATGGACGTGGTTGATGTGCACTTCGCTTGATGCCTGCGCCAGCTCCAGTCCGGTCAAGCGTCTGCCGGGCGACTTGGCCATGTGGTTTTTCATCCTCGCTGAACTGACCGTATTTGCCCTGCTGATTGTTACCTTCGCCGTGGCCCAGGCCTTGCAGCCGGCCTTGTTTCACGCCAGCCGCGCGGCGCTGGACAGCTCCATCGGCCTGGCGCTGACCCTGAGCCTGCTAACCGCCGGTTTGTTCGCCGCTCTGGCGCAAGAGCAAGTGCGCCAGAGCCGCTCGCGGCGCGGTAGTTGGTTGTTGCTGGCGGCGTTGTTGGCGGCCAGCCTGTATGTGGGTTTGAAGCTCAGCGAGTACCAGCATCTGGCCGGGCTGGGCCTGGGCATGGAGCACAATAATTTCTTCACCCTGTACTGGATTCTCACCGGCTTTCACTTCCTCCACGTGTTGCTGGGCATGCTGATTCTGGCCTGGCTAGCGCTGCGCTGCTGGCGCCGCACCCAGGCCGCCGACGACGCGGCGCTGGAGTCGGGCGTGCTCTATTGGCACATGGTCGATCTGATCTGGGTGCTGCTGTTTCCGCTGGTGTATGTGCTCAATTGAGCGCTGCCGCGCATTGACGAGGTTGCCGTGGCCACTTCACGCGTACTGATACTTTGCTGGTTGGGCTTGGTTTTGTTGTCGGTCACCAGCGTGCAACTGGGCAATGCCCGGGCAGGTTTGCTGCTGGCGGCGGCGGTGTTATTGGCCGCCCTGGGCAAGGCCTGGCTGATTGCCGATGGCTTTATGCACCTGCGCCACGCCCCGCCGCTGTGGCGCGTGTTGTTGCTGGGTTGGCCGTTGGTGGTGGGCGGGGTGGTGCTGCTGACGTTGTGGTTGCAACCCGCGATCTAGGGTGACTCCGGTAATGATGCTTGACCGCCGCTGCGGTTTTATCTGGGCTATTGGTTGATCCTCTCTACTCGCCTTTCGCGTCGACTGGCTATGACGCCGAACCCATTCATTCGCACCGGGACAAGCGCCCCTTTCAGGAGGCCGAGTGGAATCGTTGCGCAAGGGGTTGAGCGGCATGGATGCCGCGAAAGCCGCGATGGGCCAGGGATGGCCCTTCGCGGCGGGCCCCTGGAGCAA
>JAIERD010000103.1 GCA_019747155.1 Pseudomonadaceae bacterium | reverse complement strand
TATTGAGTCAACCATTTTCCGTAAGCATCAATATCAATCATCGGTACCGTGCCACTGAATTGAAGCTGCGCAATCAGTTTGAATAGGAATGCTGTCGCCGGCTTATTTTCCTGCTCAAACTTGAATGTGCTGTCGCTGCCATCGTAGAAAAAGTGTCCATGCGAAGCCACGCAACCGAGATCCAGTCGGCCAGCAGACATGTCCACCTTGAGGGCCTTGTCGAACGATGGGCCGAGAGCCGGACTCCAGTCGCTCTCAAATGTGAGCAAACCTCCCAATACTGGAATCAGCGGTTTAGCTGGATACGTGCCTCCGGCATGCGGAATTGGAAGGCTTGTGCGGTGAAGCTTGCGAACGCTAGCGACTTTACGCTGGGCGTAGGCTACAAGTTCTGCTGTGGCTGTTTGCTTCGCTTCGAAAACGGCATAAACGCTTTCTGCCGGAACGATGATCTGCTCATCAAATTTGAAGATGAACGGTGAGTACTGTCGATCAAAAACTACGACATCAATCTGCTCACTGAAGTTACCCAGACTGTCCACCACAAAAGCTTGTGCCGCTTGATAGCGCTTCGGTAGGTAGGTGTCGAGCATATCGATCCAGACACCTTCACTAGCATCCCCTTTTGCCCCAGGGTGATGGAACGCTTTGCGTGCTGTGCCCAGACGAAGCTGGATATCATCGTGCAAGGACGCAAGTAGAGTTGAAAGTGACCACGCTGACATACAGCCTCCATCAAATAAGTACTGGCAACCGACATAAGAATTTGACGAGCAGGAGTAAATGCCTTCTGCTCGGCCAGGGTGATTAGCGATCCTGGAAAGTAGGGGTTGGTGACATTGCTTGGGCTGTCAGCAATGCCGTCCTTGCAGCTACAGCAGCGTGGGGGTATGCCGCAAGGATGATTGATGGGATAAGCCTTTGGTTGATATCGGAGAAGGTAAATCCTGGCGCGTTGACCTCACGTGGGCCGGTCAGCTTAACTAACTCCTCAATCACCTGAGTGCTCAAGCCCAGCCCCTCCAACTTGGAACTCAATAAATACCGTCTCTGTGCATCGTCCGGCCGACCAAACGTCAAAACCTCTGCCGCACGCCGTTGAACGGCAGGATCCAAAGCCTTCAGGCGGTTAGTGCACATCAGAACGGCAGCCGGCAATTTCTGATTGGCAATACGATCAATGCCGCGAATGAAGGCGTTAACCCCCGCTCGATCCTCATGGTGCATCTGCGCGTTCTCGCGTGACTGAGCCAATGCATCGGCTTCATCAATCAGCAACAGCACTGCGCCGCGCGCTTTTCCACCTTTATTTTTAAGCTTCTCGGCGGCCTCGATGGTGTAGTCGAAAGCAGCCGAAACCAATTGCGTCATTTCACCAACCCGCCCCTGACCGCGGGTAGCCAAACTCAGCGGGTACAGCGTGATATCAATGCCTTCTTGGCGGGCGACAGCATCCCCGATCGTTTCTGCCAGCTCAGTTTTCCCCGAGCCGACATCTCCAGCCAACACAGCCAAAGGCGGCCGGCGCAATACGGTATCTATTGCAGCGCGCGCTTGCGGATGGTGTTTCTCTGCCCACTCCTGCAGGCCAAAAGGATTGACCAGCAAGCCCAACACCTTGGCTAGTCGATCCTTCTGCTCATCCAAACCGACCAGGCGTGACAAACGCTCCTGTGGTTCAAAGTCAGGGAAACATACACGCCGCTCGAATAGCTCATCCAGTGACGGTTTGACGTTCATCAGAAACTCCTTACGCTTGCACGATTGAGGGCGCGACTACCCGCCGAGTAGGTCTTGTCGCTTTCGAGATATCCGCTGATTCCCGGCGCTGATGCACCACCGCGCTCAAATGGCAAATCTTTAAGAGAGCTCTCTTTGTCAGCCGACGAGGCGTTTTGGTATTTCGCGCTGTAGGTCAGATAGCTGTAGAAAGAGGCGCCGGATACGTCCCGCCCCTGGCGAACGCGTCCGGGGTCATCATCCGTGCCGGCACCGACGAGATCTCCGGCGGTGTACCGCAAGGACGGTTCGATCCAGTCGTCACCACGTTTGAAACCGTAAGTCACCTCTCCTAGGTAACCAGCCTTAAGCAGCACAACCAATTCCGCCTCGTACTCTTCGATCCAAGCATCACTGGGGTAGCCATAGAATCGCTGCATCCGCCGTAGATCGGTCGCTACCTTGGCTGCCATATGGCGAGCATGCGTAACAGTGAAAGTTTGTGTTTCAGCAACGGTAAAACTGTAGGAAGACATAGCTTGCTCACCCCTGGAACGAAGAACCGAAGACTTTCTGCCAATAGCCCACCGTCAGCTGTTTGGTCGGTGCGTATAACGCTGCATCGATGGCATCGCCGGCATCCATCGCCGCATCGATGATCGCGTCGACATTGCGCTGGGTGTACAAGCGCGCAACGTTGTTATCGGGGTTGACCGGATCAATGATCTGCACCAAATCGGTCAGAGGGCCGACTTTAGAGGCCGCGTAGTTGTCCTCAAAAACGATGCGCTCGCGCAATTCGCTGGTCACCAGGTAGGTGAAGAACGCTTGTAAGGCTTCGGGATAGTTGGAGAAGTCCACTCCGTTGTCGCACAGTTTGGCCATGATCAACTCGATCATGAAGGACTTGAACCGGAAATCCTGACGCTCCTGTTTCATCAGGCGTGCCCAGTATTTGGCCAGGCGGACAACCTGAGCGAAATGCGTCGGGGCCGCGCGCTTACGAACTTTGGCAAACTCAAGATGCAGCGGAATACTCGTCTCCAGGAAGGAGCCGTCTTCCTGACTTATCAAGTTACCCCGCCATTGCGGCAAACCGGAGTACAAAACCGGTACGACATCGACATCCAGGCCAGAGCCACGGAACGACACGGTCACCGAGTAGGTTTGTGGTTTGACTTGATCCGCGCTGAAATTCGGGAACGCTTTACGCAGTCGCTCCGCCAGATAATCGAGCAAATCGCGGATATCAGTAGGGGCATCGGAACCGCTGATATAGACCGCAACGTCAATGTCATTCAGCGAGCGAAGAGCCGTGCCTTTAGCCAAGCTGCCCGACAGCATCATGCGTTTCAGTGAGAAGTCGGGATGATCCGATAGATACCCTTCCAGCTTGTCCTGCAAGCGCCCAGCCTGCTCCCGGTATTCCTTTGCCTTCTCCTTTGGCAGGTTCACCTTTTCTTCGGCGAACCGCGCTATATCCTTGTGATAGACATGCTCTTTCGACATCTCATCCCCCTTGGAGATCTATACGCTGCTAACGGCTGGGCGATGAGCTCAAATGGCGTGTCGTCGAGCCAATACAAAAAGTTCGGAATAGCGAACTTTGTGACAGATTGCTCGCGCCTATCGCCTTTGTCAAACGATTTGTTCGGAATAGTGGTATATTTTCTACAACTACGGAGGAGATACGACGATGACGACGCGTCTAGGCGAAAAGCTCCGCGATCTGCGCAAGCAGCGTGGGCTGACTCTAGAAAAGCTCGCAGATATGGCTGGGCTCAGTAAAAGCTATTTATGGGAGCTGGAGAACCGAGAGTCCCAACGCCCCTCGGCAGAGAAGCTCACCGCCTTAGCAGATGTACTGGGAGTGGGAACAGCGTACTTTTTCGAGGATGATCTACGCGAGCCAGAGGAGAGACATCTCGATGAAGCCTTCTTCCGCGGATACAAGACTCTTGAGCCGGATGCAAAGGCACAGCTGAGGAGGATTCTGGATACTTTCAAAAAGGACTTTTAATGATGGCTGAGCGCGAGGTATGGACACCCCAGAAAGCTGCTATTCGCTTAACCAAGATCTGTGATCGAGTCAGTGAGGTACATGGAGCTGCGCGTTTCCCCGTTGATGTTAGCGAACTCGCGTTAGGCACTGCGGAGGTTTTCAAATGGCCGGACCCGATCGCTAAAGTGGAGTCCGTCGACATTAAAGGCTTCGACGGAGCGCTATTCGCCAACGAGGCGCGCAATCGCTGGATGATGCTTTACAACAACGGATTGGCATCTCCAGGTCGAATCCGCTTTACCCAAGCTCACGAACTAGGGCATTACATTCTTCATCGCCTTAAGCGTGACGAGTTCAGGTGTAGCAGTGACGACATGCTGTCTTGGGAGGAGAAAAACATTGAGGCCGAAGCCGACCTGTTTGCCTCCTTCCTACTGATGCCGCTCAACGACTTTCGTAACCAACTCACAACGGATGTCGACATTGAACTGTTGCGCCACTGCGCTGTGCGTTATGGAGTCTCACTGACCGCCGCTGCGCTGAAATGGATTAAGTGTACCGAGGAAAGTGCGGTGCTCATTCTGTCCCGCGATGGTTTCATGAAGTGGGCGTTTTCTAGTGCGGCAGCACGTCGAAATGGGGCCTTCTTCCGCACGCGCCAGGAAATCGTGAAGATTCCTACGGACTCGCTAGCAGCGTGCTCGACGGTTACGCAGGAGCGCAAAGGGGTTGAGCTCCCTGCATCGCTTTGGTTTCCCCATGCAGATCGGAATGCTTTCGTGCGCGAAATGAAGATTCAGTCAGAACAGTACGAGTATGTCATTACCCTACTCTGCCTTCCCCGTACTGCTTCAGTATGGCCGCCCTTTGCAGAGCGAAAAAATGGAAGTGGCCACTGGC
Organism: Pseudomonadaceae bacterium; assembly: GCA_019747155.1. Classification (GTDB taxonomy): domain Bacteria; phylum Pseudomonadota; class Gammaproteobacteria; order Pseudomonadales; family Pseudomonadaceae; genus Aquipseudomonas. Next base: position 761 of record JAIERD010000103.1, on the reverse strand, counting down.
GCCATGAGTGATACACGCAGGAAGTGCTGGGAAGCTGCGAAAAATCCGTACATAGGTCTTTCACCGGCTTAACGAGGACATCCCCGCAGTGTAAATAACCACTCCTTTTAAATCTGTTCCGAGTGCTCGTGCTGCCTGGTGGAACGTTGTCAGGTTCTCAATTGCGTAATTGCATTGCTTCTGAACACCCAACTGCATTGATCCTGCACACAAAATTGCATCCGTAATGAACAACAAATTATGTCACTGAAAAACACAAGGCCCATACGAGATGGGCCTTGTGTTCACATCAAAAAACCACTACTGCCAGTTAGCGGCGATCACACTATCCAATGCGGCGTGGTAGTTAGATGGCAAGCTGGTTTGTCCTGCACTAGGCGGTGCGAAGGCAGCCATGGCATTCACCAGGTTCTGTACTTTGCTATCGAGCAACGTTTTACCATCGCTGGTCTTGAACTGTTCGATATGGTTTGCAGCACCGACATACCAGTCTTTGACGGTGAGCTTGTCAGAGGTACCGATAATGCTCACTTCTAGGTTGTTGGTCCCCGACACCTGTTTAAACCACAGCTGATCAGTGGCGATGCCACTAAGAAATTGAGCCATGTCGGTGTTGCCCGCAGTGGCGTCATTCTCAATCGCCGTATCTGCACCGTAGCCACGGCCCAGTACGTAGGTATCGTTGCCTGCTCCGCCAGTCAGCGTATCCGTACCGCCCTGACCGTCCAAACGGTCGTTACCTACACCGTCAGTCAGGACAT
>JAIERD010000490.1 GCA_019747155.1 Pseudomonadaceae bacterium | reverse complement strand
AAGATAATCAACAGAAAAGCAATCCCGGAAACCTCTTTGGGAAACAGGCTTTCACTGGATAAGCCAAGATGCAGCGCACCCAACCAGATCAGCATCCCGGCGGTGATGCCAACCCCTAACTTGCCTATCGGCTTAAAGATCGAGAGCACCCACAGGGTGTAAATGATCATCAGGACGTCGAGTCCCAACATGATCCAAGCAGGAAAAATATTAGCCATTGCGTGTACTCCCTCAGGGTTATGATGCAAGCAGAATAGACTGCCTGAGTGAATGCTTCCATGCCCGAAAACACCGATAACTTTGCTGAAACAACTGCCACAACGCAAATTGGCGACGTTTTAGATGACGCGCTGCGTTCACTGCGGATCGGCGGCAGTGTGTTGTTGCGTGAGGCCTACGCACCGCCCTGCGCGATCGCCATACCCAGTGCCGAGCAGCTCGCTCGGTTCTTGGGGGTCAAAAGCGAAACCCTGGTGGTGGCTTTTCATTTGGTCGAATTTGGCCATTGCGAAATCACCACCGCCGCGGGCAACAGCAGCACGCTGGCCGCGGGGGAAATGCTGATTTTATTTGGCGGTGAGGCACATAAGCTCTCGCTAGGCGAAGCCGCCAAGGTGCAACCGATTGAGACCCTGCTGGCCGGCGGCGCCAACACACAAAAACTCACCGGCCCAAGTTCAGGATTAGGTGTTTCGCTGCTATGCGGTGTTTTTATGCTCCAGCAAACGCAATTTAATCCCTTGTATGCAGCGCTGCCGCCGATCATGCGCGTGAACCTCTCAAGCCCAGGCAAGTTGCATAACTTGTCCGGCATTGCGCACATCATGGCCAATGAAATCGAACGCTCGGCGTTCGGTGCTGGCTATATTATTGAACGCCTTCTGGAAATTCTGTGCGCCGAAGCCGTCCGCGCGCATATCGAAACCACACCGCCGCAGGCCACGGGTTGGTTTCGCGGGATTCAGGATCCGGTGGTCGGTCGGGCAATCAAGGCCATCCATTCGAACCCCGCAGACGATTGGTCAATCGCGCGCCTAGCGGGAAAAGTATCGATGTCACCGTCACGTTTTGCCGCGCGGTTTTCCCAGTCGCTTGGCGAGAGCCCTATGGCTTATGTCGCCAAATGGCGAATGAACCTAGCCTGCCGAAAACTCACAGCCTCGCGCATCGGCGTCGAACAAGTGGCTAACGACGTGGGTTACGAGAGTGTCGCGGCGTTTAATCGTGCTTTCAAAAAGCACGTAGGTGTTCCGCCTGCGGCCTGGCGCTCACGGCAAAACGGGGTAACAGCGGCGTAACAGCGGCGTAACAGCGACACACTAACTCCGTACGGCTGCTAGTGAGCCATGCGGTGCAAACAATAAGCGCAGCTCAGCACACCGCTGTAAGCGCATCCCCCGCTCGCCAAACCGCAAATACTTATACAAGGTATTTGCGGTTGTACAAGTATACGCCTAACCTGATTACAGGCTGGCAGCCGCTCCCCCTGCACTGCTCGCCCCTCCCCGAGGTGCGCCATGACGTTATTCGTACCAACAAGTGAACCACTCAAACTCGGCATCAGCGCCTGTTTACTGGGTGCTGAGGTGCGCTTTAACGGCGGCCATAAACAATCGCAGTGGTGCAGCCAGGTCTTGCGCGAGCACTTTCAGTTGCTGCCTGTCTGTCCGGAGGTCGGCATTGGCTTGCCGACACCCCGCCAAGCCATCCGCCTAATCGGTGCCCCGCAAGCCCCTCGCGCCGTCGGCAGCCGCACACCTAGCGAAGATTTCACAGACGCCTTAAGCGCCTACGCAGAACGCATGGCCAGCCAATTACAGGGCATCAGCGGCTACATTTTTATGCAGCAGTCACCCTCGTGCGGACTGGAGCGGGTCAAGGTTTATCAAGCCAATGGCATGCCCACCCCCGGCGGTGGTCGCGGCACTTTTGCTCAGGCTTTTTGCGGCCGTCACCCAGACTTGCCGGTCGAGGAAGACGGCCGCCTCAACGATGCGGTGCTGCGCGAGAATTTTCTCACCCGGGTGTATGCCTATGCACGCTGGCAGCAGTTGCTGCAAAGCGGCCTGACCCGGCAGAGCATTTTAGATTTTCACTCAGGCTACAAATATCAGCTAATGGCTACCGACCCAGTGCAGTACAAGGCGCTCGGACAAATGCTCGGCAACCTTGGTCAGTTCAACTTGCAGGAACTGGCCCCACGTTATTTCAGCCAACTGATGCAGGCGTTAAAAAAGTGTGCCACCCGCCGCACCCACAGCAACGTGCTGCAGCACCTGTGCGGCTACCTGAAAACAAGCCTGAGCGGTGCCGACAAGCAGGAAGTCAGCCAAGTAATTCAGCAATACCGCCACGGCATAGTGCCGCTGGTGGTACCGCTGACCCTGCTTAAGCACCACTTTCGCCATCATCCGGATGCCTATATCGCCCGTCAGGTGTATCTGCAACCACACCCAGAAAACCTCAGCCTAAGGAACGCCCTTTAACATGCCAAATGCACCGCAGGATCTGTCCGAGGAGCAAGACAGTCCAATCCCCGAGGGCTGGCTGCCGATCCGCGAAGTGGCGCGCCAGACCGGGGTTAATCCAGTTACCTTGCGCGCGTGGGAGCGCCGTTACGGCCTGCTGATACCGCAGCGCACAGCCAAAGGTCATCGACTCTACAGCGATGCCGACGTGGTCAAGATTCAGGCCGTTTTAGCCTGGCTTGAACGCGGCGTGGCGGTCAGTCAGGTGGCCGAACTACTGCGCAACAGCCAGCCGCCAGACGATCGGCTCGACAGCCCGTGGCAGGCTGCACGCCAGCAACTGCTGCACGCCATCGAGCAACTCAGCGAGCGTAAACTGGATGAGGTGTTTAATGCCAACCTGGCCCTGTATCCGCCGCGCACCATGGCCGAGCAACTGCTGCTGCCGCTATTGGCCGAGCTACAGCTGCGCTGGCAGACGCAGTTTGCCAGCGCGCTCGAGCAGGTGTTCTGGCACGGCTGGCTGCGCAGCCGGCTCAGCGCCCGGATCGCTCAGAACAACCGCCAGCACAGTGGTGCACCGCTGCTGCTACTGAGTATCGATGAGCAGACCTTTGCCCCCGAGCTATGGCTGACGGCCTGGCTGGCCAGCAGCGCCGACTGCCCCGTCTGCGTACTCGAATCGGCAGTGCCGCTGGAGCAACTCAACCTGGCCATACAGCGTTTAAGCCCGCGCGCGTTGCTGCTGCATTGCAACCAACGGCTGGAGGCCAAGCTGCTGCGCCAGCAATTGCCCCAACTGGCCGCCATCGCCCAGCCGCCGTTACTGCTGAGTGGTTTAGCCGCGCGTATCCATGCCACCGAGCTGCAGGCCCTGCCCGGTTTAACCCTGGCCGTAACGCCTAGCGATGTGTTGCAGCAGTTACTGCAACTGCACTTACTCACAGGCACAGCAGCATGACCCAACTCCTTTGGCTGCGCAGCGACCTGCGTGTGCGTGACAACAGCGCCTTAAGCGCCGCCATGGGCAACGGCCCAACCGTGGCGCTGTACCTGATCACCCCCGAACAGTGGTTGGCCCATGACGACGCGCCGTGCAAGGTGGATTTCTGGCTGCGTAATCTGGCCGAACTGCAACGCGAGTTAGGTGCACTCAACGTGCCCTTGCTGATTCGCCACGTGCCCAACTGGCAGCAAGTGCCAGAGGCCTTGCTGAGCCTGTGCCAAGAACTGGACATCGAAGCGGTGCAGTTCAACGACGAATACGGCGTGCATGAAACTCGCCGCGACGCTGCCAGCGCCAGCCTGCTGGCGCAACACGGCATCGCTTGCCAACGGCATCTTGACCAACTGCTGTTTCAACCCGGCAGCCTGCTAACCCAAACCGGCAATTACTTTCAGGTGTTCAGCCAGTTCCGCAAGGCCTGTTACCGGCGCTTGCAAATCGCCCCGCCGGTTTGCCGGGCACTGCCCAAGGCGCAAGCGCCGCTGGCGCTGGCGCTGCAGCATGATCCGCTGCCCAGCAGCGTCGCTGGTTTCGCCGCTACCCCGCTGAGCATTCAACAGCTGTGGCCAGCCGGCGAGGCCGAGGCGCAGCGCCGTTTGCAGTTATTCAGCGACGAGCAACTGCACCACTACGAGCAACAACGTGACCTGCCTGCGCGACCCGGCACCAGCCAGCTCTCGGCGTATTTAGCCGCCGGCGTAGTGTCACCGCGACAATGCCTGCATGCCGCGCTGAGCAACAACTACGGCGAGTTCGACACCGGTAATCCCGGCGTGGTGTGCTGGATCAACGAGCTGCTCTGGCGTGAGTTGTATAAGCACATTTTGGTCGGCTACCCGCGAGTCTCCATGCGCCGCGCTTTTCGCCAGCACACCGAAGCCCTGGCCTGGCGGTCAGACCCAGAGCAACTGGCCGCCTGGCAACAGGGCCGTACTGGCATCCCGATTATTGATGCGGCGATGCGCCAACTATTGGCCACCGGCTGGATGCACAACCGCTTGCGGATGATTGTGGCGATGTTTCTGACCAAGAATCTGCTGATCGACTGGCGCGAAGGCGAACGGTTTTTTATGCGCCACTTGATCGACGGTGATCTGGCCGCCAACAACGGTGGCTGGCAATGGAGCGCCTCGACCGGCACCGATTCAGCCCCCTACTTTCGCATCTTCAATCCGCTGCGCCAGTCGGAGCGTTTCGACCCTAAGGGTGAATTTATTCGCCACTGGCTGCCCGAACTGGCCACTGTCCGCGCAAAAGACCTGCATCAGCCCAGTTGCCTTGGCCAAAACGCCGGCCGCTTGTTCAGCCTGCCCGACTATCCACGGCCAATAGTCGACCTAAGCAAGAGCCGCGCCCGCGCCTTGGCGGCCTTTAAAAGCCTGCCGCAGGCTGCCCAACTGGAGGTCGAGTGAGCGACTTTTCCAGCAGTACAGCCAAAGGTTGACCACACTCATAGCCAGCAATCCAGTTCGGCGCACCGCTGACGCCGTCTCGCAGACCTTTAAGCGCTGCGGCGGTCGATCAAGCACCCCACTGTGGTTGTGGGCGTTACGTTTTAAATAGTTTTGCATCTATTTGCCCGACGACCGCGTACCTACCCAGGTTGCGCCCGTTTCAAGGCGCACTGAGCCGCCGATTTACGCCGTCACCGCATGCGGCCATAGCGCCTGCATGTGCAGGTTCAGGCGGCGACGATGGCCGGGAGCTAACCGAGCGTTGCCTGCAGAGCGAGTTATGCAACCGCGACGCAGGGCTTTAGCGGCCATTAATACCGGCCACAATTTACTGAGACGGAGCGCTAATGAGCGATTTTCTAGGGCAATTCGCGCAGGCCTTTAGCCGCCTGAACCAACACAACCTGGCCCAATTAG
>JAIERD010000366.1 GCA_019747155.1 Pseudomonadaceae bacterium | reverse complement strand
TTTCTCATCGAAAAATCGTTGTCGATGGACAACGTGTTCCTCATGGCGATGATCTTCAGCTTCCTGGCCATCCCGCGCCAGTACCAGCATAAGGTGCTGTTCTGGGGGATCATGGGGGTGATCGTGTTGCGCGCCATCATGATTAGCCTGGGTGCCGCGCTGATTCACGAATACAGCTGGATTCTCTATGTGTTTGGCGCATTTCTGGCCATCACCGGGCTGAAGATGCTGTTCTCCAAGGTCGATGATCATCCGGACCTGAGCAACAACTTTTTGATCAAATGGCTGCGTAAGCACCTGCGGGTCACTGAAGGTCTACACCAGGAGCGTTTCTTCGTCCGTCAGGCCGATGCCAGCGGGCGCAACGTGCTGTGGATCACCCCGCTGTTCTTGGCGCTGATCCTGATCGAGTGTGCCGACTTGGTGTTCGCTATCGACAGCGTGCCGGCGATTTTCGCCATCACCCAAGACCCGTTCATCGTCTACACCTCGAACATCTTCGCCATCCTCGGCCTGCGCGCCTTGTACTTTGCGCTGGCGGCGATGATCCACCGGTTCGCTTACCTGAAATACGCTTTGGCGCTGATTCTGGTGTTTATCGGCGCGAAGATCTTCTTGGTCGGCATCATCGGCAAGACTCCGCCGGTGATTTCGCTGAGCGTGACCCTGGGGTTGCTGGTCGGTGGCGTGCTGCTGTCGCTGTACAAGACGCGCAATCAAGGCCTGCCGCTGGATGACCAGCCAAGTAAATGAATACTGTCTGGCGCAGTGCATGTGTACCTGCGCCGGGCTCACCAAAAGTGTGGAGAAAACCAATGAAACTACCGAAATTACTGGCCGTATCTGCCGCTTGTACGGCCTTGGTCGTGGGCTTGAGTGGCTGCGACATGGCCGAGCAAGCCGGCCGTGAGCTGGCCGCCAAGGCCGAACAAAGCGCCAAACAGATGGCTCAGGAAACCCTCAAAGAGTCGGTGATTACGCTCAACGAAAAGCTCGATGAGGCGCAAAAATCCGCCGAAACCTGGATCGACCAGCCGCCGGCGAGCAACGAACCGGGTTCGCCTGATGCACCCGAGGCGGCCAAGCCTGTCGAGCCGGTGAGTACCACGATCGAAAGTTGATGGCGCAGTTGCCGGGGCCGTTCGCTGAACGGCAAGGCTTGGGCGCGTTTGTTCTGTGCCGCGTGCGGCTCACAGCGCCGGCATTTCACCCAGGCGAGCTTCGATAAAGTCGAGAAAACAGCGAATCCGCAGCGCCAGTTCGCTGTTGCGGTAGTACACCGCGTGGATCGGCATGCGGGCGTTGCTCAGGCTGTCGACCAGCATGGCTTGCAGGCGGCCGGCGGCCAGATCCGGGCCGACCAGAAAGCCCGTCAGGCAAGCAATGCCCTGCCCATCGATGGCCAGTTGGCGCAGGGTCTCGCCGCTGGAGGCGGCCACACTTGGCTGGATCGCCAGACGATCACCTTCGGCATGTTTTAGCGGCCAGCGATTGAGCACCGACGGTTGGGTAAAACCGAGCAGGCTGTGCTGCGCCAGCTCCGCCACGTTGTGTGGCGTGCCGTGGCTGGCCAGATATGCCGGACTGGCGACCAAATGCTGCTGACCGAAGCCCAGCGCGCGGGCGTGCAGGGTCGAGTCGTTGAGGGTGCCGATGCGGATGGCGATGTCGGTGCGCTGCTCAAGCAGGTCGATAAATTGCTCGTTGCTGTTCAGCTCCAACTGGATCTGCGGGTAAAGCCTACGAAACTCGCCGATGTGCGGCAGTATCACGTGCAGCATAAAGGGCGTGGCGGCGTCGATGCGCAGGCGTCCGCTGGGGTTGGTGCGGCGCAGGGCGAGGTCTTCTTCCAGTTGCTCCAGCTCGTGCAGCACCCGTCGAGCACGGCCGAGAAACAGCCGGCCCTCCTCGCTCAGCTCCATGCGTCGGGTGGTACGGTTGATCAGGGTGGTCTGAAACCGCGCCTCCAGTTTGCTCAAGGTGCGGCTGACCGCCGAGGTGGCGCTGCCCAGTTGCACGGCGGCGGCGCTGATGGAACCGCATTCCACCACGCTGACAAACACCAGAAGCTCATCGGAATTGGCTTTCATTTTTGCTATGTCCCCGTTAACTGCTGCAGGTCGATTTTGTAGGCTGGGCTTGAGCCCACCAATATTGCGCCGCTCAGGGCGGTGGGCTGAAGCCCACCCTACGTTTTGCATCCGGCACGTAACTGCTACAGAACCAAAATCAAATGCCGGTTTTGCGCTGCGCTGCGCCGCCTGGCCGGTGGCGCCGGCGCCACTGGGTGCTAAGGTCAAACGAGGTAGCCCAGCGTGCTTGGCCGCGCGTTCAACGGTTGCCATGACTGCCCAGAAGGCCCGCCCTATGCCTGCTCAGCCTTAGGCTGAGTGAGGATTCGGGGTTGGCTGCTGCGCTTTGTTTGCAACTGGAGGTTCTATGAACAATGCAATCGTTTTGCTCGCACGGCTGCTGCTGGCGCAGATTTTTCTGCTCGCCGGTTTGAGCAAGATCAGCGGCTATGCCGCTACTCAAGGCTACATGGACAGTATGGGCGTGCCCGGTGCGCTGCTGCCGCTGGTGATACTGCTGGAGGTCGGCGGCAGTCTGGCGTTGCTCCTCGGTTTTATGACCCGTTGGGCGGCGTTGGCGCTGGCCGGCTTTTGTGTGGCGGCGGCGCTGATCTTTCACCTTAAACCGGATGATCAGATGCAGATGATCATGCTGATGAAAAACTTCGCCATGGCCGGCGGCTTCCTGCTGCTCTACGTGCATGGCGCGGGGGCCTACAGCCTCGATGCGCGGCGTGGCAGCTAAGACACTTCGATGTGCTGGACCTTAGCTGTCGTGCAGTTTTGTAGGGTGGGCTTTAGCCCACCAGCGCTGGATAAGGGCCTCGGTGGGCTAAAGCCCACCCTACGTATTGCACCCCACAGGTAACTGGTACAAAGCCTTTTTCAGCGTATTGCTCAGGCCTTCAATGTGCCGGGCTAGCTGTCGCGCAGCACATTGAGCTGTGGATCAATCCCGCTGCTGGCCTGGTTGAGGCGGATCTTCAGGGTTAGATCGGTGCGAGACTCGGCGTGATGGATGGCTTCTTCGAGGCTGATCCGGCCGCTTTGATAGAGGCTCAACAGGTGCTGGTCGAAGGTTTGCAAGCCTTGCTCGGTGCCGTGGCTGATGGCTTCGCGCAGGTCATCGAACAAGCCGCGCTGGATCAGGTCGCGGATATGCGCGCTGGTCAGCAACAGCTCCACCGCGACCACGCGTTTTTGCGCCACTCCCGGCACCAGCCGTTGGCCAATCATGGCCGCCAGGTTTTGTCCCAGATCGGCCAGCACCTGCTGGCGCGCCTCTTCTGGGAAGAACCGCACGATCCGCTCCAGCGCATGGGTGGTGCTGGTGGCGTGCAGGGTGGCCATGCACAGGTGGCCGGTTTCGGCGTAGTGCAGGGCATGTTGCATGCCGTCGAGGTCGCGGATTTCACCGAGCATGATCACGTCGGGCGCCTCGCGCAGCACATTGCGCAAGGCGGCGGCAAAGCTGTGGGTGTCCAGGCCGACTTCGCGTTGTTCGATGATCGAGCGCTGGTGCTGATGGATAAATTCGATCGGGTCTTCGATGCAGAGGATATGCCCGTCGCGGTGCCGATTGCGGTAGTCGAGCATGGCCGCCAGGCTGGTTGATTTACCCGCGCCGGCGGCGCCAATCACCAGGATTAAGCCGCGATCAAGCAGCGCCAATTTCTCCAGCTGTGGCGGTAAGCCGAGGGCGCTGATGGACGGCACTTCGCGCTTGATCAGGCGGGCGACCATCGACACGTCGCCGCGCTGGTAATAGACGTTGATGCGAAAGCGCCCGCCGTTTTCGACGCTCACCGCCAGGTTCATCTCCAGCTCCAGTTCAAACTCGGCGGCCTGCTTGGCGCTCATCAACTGATAGGCCATATGCCGTACCGAACCGGGCGCCAGTGGTGGAGTGTCGAGCGGCTGGGTGTGGCCCTCAACCTTGACCTGCGCCGGGCTGCCGACGCTGAAAAACATATCCGAACCGCCGAGTTCATACAGTTGTTGCAGCAAGGGGTAAACATCCGGCCCGGCGGCCGCAGTGGGTTGTTCGTACATGTTCGCTCCTGTAGCAGGCCGTTGAAAAACTACTGCGCTAGAATGCGCGGCCGCTGGGTGAAAATCTGGGTGCCAGCGACACAGTCGGTCGCACACCGCGCTTAAGCTTTAACCCTAGTTGGCGCCGGCCTTCGCGTTATGATCCAGCGCAACCAATTGTCGATTTTTCACCCCCGCCCCGAACGGATGCCCATGCTCAGCCTCTATCACGCCCCCGATCTGGAAACCCTTGGTGAGCTGGCTTGCAAGCTGCTCGCCCAGCCACTGCGCGAGCCACTGGCGCCGGCGTTGGTGGTGGTGCCCAGCCAAGGCATCGGTCGTTGGCTGACCCTGCAACTGGCGCGCAGCGAGGGCATCGCTATGCAGCTGGAGGTGCAGCTGCCGGCTAAGTTTGTCTGGGACCTGTCGCGGCTGGTGCTCGGTCAGTTACCGGAGCAATCGGCGTTCAGTCCCAGCAGCCTGACTTGGCGTCTGTATGACTGGCTCTGTACGCCGGCCAACTGCGCTTTGGCGCCAAGACTTGAGCATTATTTAGCCGGCGGCGATGAGCGCCGACGCCTGTCGCTGGCGGCAAAAATTGCCGACGTGTTCGACCAATACTTGCTGTATCGTGATGACTGGCTGGCGGCCTGGGAGCGCGGCGAGCTGCTCGACCTGGGCCTAGACGAAGGCTGGCAGGCACTGCTCTGGCGTGAACTGACCAAGGACGGCCACCCGCATCGGGCGCGGTTGCTGGATGACTTGCTGCAGCGTTTGCACAGCGACACGGCCATCGCCGGGCTGCCCGAGCGGGTGCTGGTGTTTGGCATCAGCAGCCTGCCGACCCACCATTTGCGGGTGCTTGACGGGCTGGCCAAACACTGCGAGGTGATCATCTTCGCCCTCAACCCGTGCCGCGAAGTCTGGGGCGATATTCGTGACATCCGCGAACTGGCCCGCCAGCCGGAACTCAGTCCAGATGAGTGGTATCTGGATGTCGGTCATCCCTTGCTGGCCAGCTTGGGCAAACAAGGCCGAGATTTTTTCGACAGCCTGTTTTCCCTGACCGCCAGCGAGGGCGGGCAAGATTTCGGCATCTATCCCACCGACGCCGAGCTGCAGGACAGCAGCCTGCTGCGCGCCCTGCAAAACGATATTTTGCGCCTGCGCACCCGGTTGCCGGAGGAGCGTTTAGTGCTGCGCGACGACGATCGCTCGCTGG
>JAIERD010000354.1 GCA_019747155.1 Pseudomonadaceae bacterium | reverse complement strand
CATAAAGCGGTGCAGGATGTCGTTGCGGTTGGTGGCAACGATCAGCTGGCTGATCGGCAGGCCCATGTTGCGCGCCAAGTAGCCGGCAAAAATATCGCCGAAGTTACCGGTCGGCACCGAGAACGCGATCGAACGGGCCGGGCCGCCGAGCTGCAAGGCGGCGTGAAAGTAGTAGACGATCTGGGCCATGATCCGCGCCCAGTTGATCGAGTTAACCGCGACCAAACGAGTGCCCTTGAGAAAGCTCTGGTCAGCGAAGCTGTCCTTGACCATCTCTTGGCAGTCATCGAAGTTGCCTTCAATGGCGATGTTATGGATGTTGTCGCCGAAGATGGTGGTCATCTGCCGGCGCTGCACCTCAGATACCCGGTTGTGCGGGTGCATGATAAAGATGTCGACGTTATCGCAGGCCTTGCAGCCTTCGATGGCTGCCGAGCCGGTGTCGCCGCTGGTGGCGCCCATGATCACCACGCGCTCGTTGCGCTTGGCCAACACGTAGTCGAGCAAACGACCGAGCAACTGCAGGGCAAAGTCTTTGAACGCCAGGGTTGGGCCGTGAAACAGCTCCAGCACCCATTCGTTACTGCCCAGCTGACGCAGTGGCGCCACGGCGCTGTGGGCGAATACGCCGTAGGTATCTTCGAGAATCTGCTTGAAGTCGGCGTCCGGAATGCTGCCGGTCACGAACGGGCGCATTACTTTGAAGGCCAGCTCGTGATACGGCAAGCCAGCCCAGGAAGCGATCTCTTCCTGGGTGAAGCGCGGCAGATTTTCCGGCACATAGAGGCCGCCATCGCTGGCCAGACCGGCCAACAACACATCTTCAAAATTCAGGGTCGGCGCTTGGCCACGGGTGCTGATATAGCGCATTTTTTCAAACCTTCGGTTTGCGCTGCAAGTTGCAAGCTGCAAGCTGCAAGTCAGACTGATTCTGCTTGCAGCTTGTGGCTTATGGCTTGCGGCTTCGTTAATTAAGCTGCTCGACGCGGATCCGCACCACATTGCCAACCACATCGCTCAAGGCTTCCAGGGCGGTAATGGCATTGTTCATGCGCAGCTCAACCACCCGGTGGGTGACCAGAATCATCGGTACCAGGCCGTCGTGTTCTTCGACTTCCTTCTGCATGATCGATTCGATATTGATGCCGTGCTCAGACAGAATGGTCGCCACTTGCGCCAACACGCCCGGATGATCGCGGCCCTGGATGCGCAGGTAATAGGCGCTCTCGCAGGCTTCGATCGGCAGAATCGGATGGGCCGACAACGAGTCTGGCTGAAAGGCCAAGTGCGGCACGCGGTTTTCGGGGTCGGAGGTCATGGCGCGAACCACGTCGACCAAATCGGCCACCACCGAGGAGGCGGTCGGCTCCATGCCAGCGCCGGCACCGTAGAACAAAGTGCTGCCTGCAGCGTCGCCATTGACCATCACGGCGTTCATCACGCCATTAACATTGGCGATCAGCCGGTCAGCCGGAATCAACGTCGGATGCACGCGCAGCTCGATGCCGGCATCGGTGCGGCGTGCCACACCGAGGTGCTTGATGCGATAGCCCAAGGCTTCGGCGTAGTTGACGTCGGCCGTGGTCAGCTTGGTGATGCCTTCGGTGTAGGCCTTGTCGAACTGCAGCGGAATGCCAAAGGCAATCGAAGCCAGAATGGTCAGCTTGTGTGCGGCATCGATGCCTTCAACATCGAAAGTCGGATCGGCTTCGGCGTAACCCAGGGCCTGGGCTTCCTTGAGCACGTCCTCGAAGGCACGGCCCTTCTCACGCATTTCGGTGAGGATGAAGTTACCGGTGCCGTTGATGATGCCGGCCACCCAGTTGATGCGGTTGCCCGCCAAACCTTCGCGAACCGCCTTGATCACCGGAATACCGCCGGCGACCGAGGCTTCGAAGGCGACTATCACGCCCTTCTCACGGGCCTTGGCAAAAATCTCGTTGCCATGCACGGCAATCAACGCCTTGTTGGCAGTGACTACATGCTTGCCGTTTTCGATGGCCTTGAGCACTAATTCGCGGGCGATGGTGCTGCCGCCGATCAGTTCAACCACGACGTCGATTTCGGGGTTATTGACCACGTCGAACACGTCGCCGGTGGTTGGGGTCGCGCCAATATCGCACTTGGGATTGGCACTGCGCAGGGCAATTTGAGCCACTTCAATACCGCGCCCAGCACGCCGAGCAATCTCCTCGGCATTGCGTTTAAGCACATTGAAGGTGCCGCCACCGACGGTACCCAGTCCACAAATGCCTACTTTGACCGGTTTCAAACGCTATACCCCATCATCACAGTAAACGGGCGAGTCAGACTCATCCGCATAAAAGAGCCGCACCTTACGAAGCGGCTCTTTATTAGTCAATCCGTCGCGGACGCTTATTAATCAAAGCGCCGCACTAGCCTGTTACTTGGCCTCGAGAGCCAGTTTCGCCAATTCCGGCGCTGGCCGGTAACCAGGAATCAGCTCGCCATTGGCCAAGACAATCGCCGGCGTACCATCAATGCCAATCAACTGACCCAACTCATATTGCTTGGCGACCGGGTTTTCGCAGGTAGCCAGTGGCAACTCTTTGCGCGACTTGGCTTCGGTCATCGCCGCCTGACGATCTTTGGCGCACCACACGCTGACCAAGCCGTTATAGCCGTGCGAGCCCAAGCCCTGACGCGGGAAGGCCATGTACCGCACCTCAACACCGAGGCGATTGAGCTCTGGCACTTCACGGTGGAGCTTCTGGCAGTAGCCGCAATCGGTGTCGGTAAACACGGTGATATGGGTCTTGGGCTCTTTAGGGGCGAACACCACCATTTCACTCAAGGGCACCGCATTAATTTCTTTGGCGATGGCTTTGCTTTTGACCTGTTCAGTCAAGTTCAGCGCCTGGCCATTTTTAAACTGGTAGAGAAAACCTTGCAGCATGTACTGGCCGTCGGCGCTGGAATACAGCACGCGACCACCTTGCAGATGCACCTCAAAAACGCCGGTCAACGGGCTCTCGGCAATGGCTTCAATCTTCATGTCGGGATCAATCGATTTTAACGACTGACGGATCGCCTGATCCGGATCAGCAGGCGCTGCGGCCAAGGCAAAATTGCCAAGCAAACCAAAGGCTACAACGCTAACAATTTTGCACAGACGCATAGGGGACTCCGACGACACAGACTCATTTAAGCGGCCAAGATTACCACACAAGCCCGCCCAGACCGACCGTTCGAGCTTGACCACGAGTACCGGTAATCGCCTGTATATGACCGTCAGCCGCGCGGGTGATGCTTGGCATGCAGCTCTTGCAAACGGGCGCGGGCAACATGGGTGTAAATCTGCGTGGTGGACAAATCACTGTGGCCGAGCAGCATCTGCACCACTCGCAAATCGGCACCATGATTGAGCAAGTGTGTGGCAAAGGCATGCCGCAACGTGTGCGGCGACAAGGACTTGGCGATACCAGCCACACTCGCGTGATGCTTGATCCGGTGCCAGAAGGTTTGCCGGGTCATCTGCTCGCCGCGCAGGCTTGGAAACAGCACGTCGCTGGGCTTGCCAGCCAGCAAAAAACCACGCCCCTCACGCACATAGCGCTCAATCCAGTGCATCGCCTCCTCACCCAGCGGCACCAAACGCTCCTTGCTGCCCTTGCCGAACACCCGCAACACGCCTTGGCGCAGATTGACCTGCTCAAGGGTCAGGCTGATCAGCTCGGTCACCCGCAGCCCGCAGGCATACAAAACCTCAAGCATGGCGCGGTCTCGTAAACCCAGCGGCTCGGTTACCTCCGGCGCCGCCAACAAGGCCTCAACATCGGCCTCAGACAGCGACTTTGGCAGCGGCCGGCCAAGTTGCGGCAACTCAACTTGCAAGGTTGGGTCTTGGCCAATCAAGCCCTCACGCAGTAAAAAACGGTAAAAGCCGCGCAAGCCGGAGAGAAACCGTGCCGTTGAACGCGCCTGGTAACCGCTACTTAAACGCCAGGCCAGGTGATCGAGAATCAACTCGCGCCCGGCACTGGGCAATTCCAGGCCACGCGCAAGCAACCAGCCATTGAAGTGACTCAGATCGCTGCTATAGGCGGCACGGGTGTTAGCCGCCAAGCCTTTTTCCAGCCACAGGGTTTCGAGAAAACGTTCAATCAGGGGATGCTCAACAGCAGACATGGGCGCAACGCAGATAGGCAAAAATGAGCGCCAGTTTTGCATAGGTGCAAAACCTCAACCAGCACAAAAAAAGCGATTAAAAGTGCCTCATACGCAGCTAAAAAAACTAAAAAACCAGCACACCACCTATCTTTTGATGGGTGACAGTTCCGCGCACGCCAACCATGCTTGCACTATGCCATCAACGTCTGCCGGATTTATAACAATGTCTAACAATCAAAAATCGCGCCTTGGCCAACTGTTAATCGACAAGGGCTTAGTCACACCCGCTCAACTCGATAGCGCCATTAAGCAGCAGCTAACCAGCAGCAAACGCCTCGGTGAAATTTTCATCGAGCAAGGGGTGCTGACCGAACGGCAACTGAGCAAAGCGCTGAAAAAGCAAAACAGCCTGCGCCTGACTGCCACCCTGGTCGCTGCCCTGCTCAGCCCATTCCAGATGGCCAGCGCCGATATGCAGCGGCAAACTCCACCCAGCATAATTAGCCAACAGCAGGCGCCGCGCGGCATGCAAGCGCTGAGCGACGCTGAGATGAGCAGCGTCAGCGCCCAAGGCTTGAATGATGTACTGCAAGGTATTTTCGCCAAAGCTGGCAGTGACGATGGCGTCGGCACCGTCGGCCAACTAGCAAAATTGGTACTGCCGGTGCTGAACAGCCTGGAAGCGGAAACCTCGATGCATGACGTGCAGTACGACACCAGCAAAATGACCTCGATCATCAATGCTGACGGCTCGATCAACGTACGCCTGCCCAGCTCGATTGGCGAGTTACGCTTCGACAACATTCGCGTCGCCGGCGCCAACCCCGGACAAAGCTTTGGCAGCGTAGTGATGCAAGACATCGATCTCTCGCAAGCCTCGCTGCGGATCAGTCTGCACTGAGTTTTCCCACCCCCTAAAAAACGCCCGCAATGGGCGTTTTCTACAGCTAGGTGTGCCGCAGTACTTCGCAACACTCACCACCACCCATACCGCAGCACTCAAAATTCAGGCAAAAAAAAGCAGCCCGCAGGCTGCTTTTTTCAGAACGACTGGGCTTAAGCCAGTTTTTCTTTGATACGTGCTGCCTTACCCGACAGGTCACGAAGGTAGTACAGCTTGGCTTTACGCACGTCACCGCGACGCTTAACGCTCAGGCTTTCTACGATCGGGCTGTAGGTCTGGAAAGTACG
>JAIERD010000533.1 GCA_019747155.1 Pseudomonadaceae bacterium | reverse complement strand
TTGGGCGTTAAACAGTTGGCTGTGGCCATCGATGTTGGCGGGGTTGGTTTTGTTGTCGTATTTGCCGTTTTCCGGGCCCCAGATAGTGTTGATTTGGTCGATATAAGCGGTGGTCAGGGTCAGGCCGGCAATCGGTTTTAACTGCAGCAGACCGCCGTCATAGGTCTGCTCGTTTTGCCGCCAGGCGACGCTGCCGATAAAGCGCTGATTGTCCAGGTTGATGCGCTGGCGACCGGCCACCGCGCTGCCGTATTGGTGGTCATAACGCAGCAGGGCCTGGTTGATTTCAGTGCCGTCCGGGTCGGCGACTACCGAGTATTCTTTTTGCCCGTTACGGGTGGAGTTGAACGACTCGTTACCAATGCGGGCGACGTTGTCGGCCTCAACCAGAGACGACAGGCCGTACCACTTGCCGGTTTGAAAGCCTAAACGGGTGCGCAGGGTTTGCGCGTCAGCCTGATCGAGCGCGGCTTTGCCTTTGGCGGCGTTTTGATCGACGTATTCATAGCGATAACGGGCGTCGAGAATCGGCGTGCCTTGGGTGAAAATATTGCTGAAGTTTTCTTCGGCAGCGGCGTTGTGGCTGAGGGCCGCGCTCGAGACGGCGAGGCAAAGCAAGGACAGTTTCAGTGGGTGCATGGGATTTACCTCATTAGACAAAAACAAATTCTTCGCCGCTGGCGCTGGTGCTACTGGAGTTGTGTACGGGCGGCGCAAGCTGCTGCTGCAACTGTTGCTGCAGGGCTTCCACCTGTTCTGCCGTGCAGTCTTCGCCATAGCGCTTGCGCAGGCCCGACTGGCTGAGAATCAGGTGAATCTCTGGCTCGATGTCATGCTGCGCCAGGCAGCTTTTGACGCACTGCAGCGGACAGCCGTCGAGGGCCAGAATGCGCCGGCCAGACTTGGCTTTACTGACCAGCGATGGCACTCGGCCACCGACGCCGGCAATACAGGACATCTCGGCCAAGCCTTGACGGTCCAGGCGCAGGGCCAGGGTATTGGCCAGCTGGGCGACGTTGGAGCATCCTGAGCAGGAATACACCAGCGGCAGTCTGTGGTCGGGCATCTGTGCCGCTCCAAGCCGTTAACTGGTTACAGTTTGGTGACTGCGCAGCATCCATGACCTTGACCGAAGTCAAGGTCGCCGCTGGCGTGGCCGCGATACTGAATTGCCATGAGAGGCAATGGTTAGAGGCGTAACTGGAGCGACCCTATGCAGCTGAACAAATTGTTGGAAAACAACCGGTTCTGGTCCGAGTCGCTGAATGCCCGCGACCCTGAATTTTTCAAGCGGCTGGCGATGCAGCAGCGCCCGGAGTTTCTCTGGATCGGCTGCTCGGACAGCCGGGTGCCGGCCAATGAAGTGGTCGGGCTGATGCCGGGCGAGCTGTTTGTGCATCGCAACGTCGGCAATATGGTGGTGGCCACCGACATGAACCTGCTCTCGGTGCTGCAGTACGCGGTGGATGTGCTGCAGGTCAAACACATCATCGTCTGCGGCCACTACGGTTGCGGCGGCGTGCGTGCGGCCATCAGCCATCAGGCGTTGGGGCTGATCGATAACTGGCTAAGGGCGATCAAGGCGCTGCACCATCAGAACCTGGCGCAGTTTGTCGGCATGGATGACGAGCAGCGGGTCAATCGTCTGTGCGAGCTCAATGTGCAACGCCAGGTGCGCAACGTCTGCCACACCACCATCGTGCAGAACGCCTGGATGCGCGGTCAGGACATCACCGTGTATGGCTGGATTTACGGCTTGGAAAACGACCTGATCAAAGACCTGGACAGCACCATCAGCGCCCCCGATCAGCTCGATGATGCATTTCTCTACGAGCTGTAAAGCTGACGTGCGACGTGGGAGTGGATGTAGGGTGGATTCAGGAGCGCAGCGAACAATCCACCTATGGGCGTAGCGAATCGTCCGCCAATGCGCATAGACGTAGGGTGGGCTTCAGCCCACCGCATGGTCCCCACATGGGTTGGTGGGCTGAAGCCCACCCTACGGCTGCCCAGCCTGCAACTGCACCACCCAGGGCTCCAGCCGCTGGCCGAAGGCCAGTTCGGCGTTAAACAGCTTGTCGCCACCGGAATGTGGGAACTCGGCATCACCTTTGCGCACCGGCAAACTGTCGAACAGCTGATGCCAGCGCTTTGGCAGATTGATGCTGGCGGCCACTGGAAGCTGCGCCGAGCCACCCAGTTGCCAATGGTCGTCATCGCGCCAGCTCCAGGCGCTGATTTGGCCGCGCACAATGGCGTACTGCTGGCGGTCTGGGTACTTGGCCCGCAGGCTTGCCTGGTCGGTTCCGGCATCGATGATAAACAAGCGGCTGGCGCTGGTTTGTTCGCGTTGCAGGGCTTCGCGGGCGTCTTGATAGGTTCCCTGCAGGTCTTTGTTACTTGGCAGGGCGGCCAGATCGGCGCTGCTTTTAGTCAGTTGCTCTTGCGCCCGTTGCAGCTGCTGTTGATACAGCGGGCCATTGAATTCGAGCACCAGCAAGCCGTCGCGGTCGAGCTGGCGACGATAACGGCGCATCGATTCCTCGTTCAATTCAGTCGGCACACTAAAACCCAGCTCGGCCATCTTGGCGGGGCTCAGTCGGTTGCTGCCCCTGTCGCTGTAGTCATTCGATTGGCTATCGGGCCAGCGGTAATCAAGGCGCAGGGCCACGCCGCTGTTTTCCTTGCGCCAGTATTCATAACTATCGCCCAGCTCGCGCTCGGACAGTTGCAGGCGGCTGTCGGTCGGCTCGCTGCGGTTCCAGGCCACGCCGGCCAGGGCGATGGCATTCACCAAAAGAATCAGGCCCAGACCCGCCAGCAGGTTATGACGATGGGTCCAGTTCATTGCGCGGTCCTTCCCAGCAAACCATTGGAGCTGCGCAGGCGGCGCAGAATCAGCAAAATCAGCACGGCGCTCAGACCCAGCAGCAGGAAGAACAGGTACTTGGGCATACTCTCCCACCACCAGTCGAACAGCTTGGTGTAGAGGAAGATGACGAAGAAGGTCAGCCCGGTATTCACCACGTCCGACCAGTCGCGCCGCACGCCGAGCCAGATCACCGCCGCCGCCACGATAAACCCGAGTAGCTGATAGCTGGCCTCGATGGTGTTGGCCGGGTAGTCCAGATAACTGCCGTCGCCCCAGTTGGCCAGCACCAGCATCGGCAGAAACAACGCCAGCAAGCCAAACACCCGGTAGGTCATGGCGAAACCATCGAAACGCCGTTGCGAGATCACTAACGGTACGGCAAACATCAGCAGGGCCGCCGGCAAGAAGTTCTCCGGCCGCTCACCAAAGCCCAGCCAGTAAGTCCCGCCCCAGGTGCCGACTCTTGCGGCTATAAACGCCAACAGGCAGAGAATCCCGGCGGCCAACAACAGCCGCGCCTCACAGGCGTAAGCCAGCAGCAGGGCATAGGCAGCCCAGGGCAGCAGGGCCTTGTCGGACGGGGTGATATTGAAGATTTGTCCGAGCATGCCGATGTTCAGCACAAAGCAGGAAAAGGCCACCAGCGCCGCCAATTTACTGAAGTAACCCGAGCTGTCGCGGCGCTGCACCGCCAGGGTCAGGGCCAACGACAGCAGGCTGGCGCCGAGCAAAATCGCCACCTGAGCCACTTCGCCAAACAGCCCCCAAAATTGATAAAACAAGAAAAACACACTGGCCGCCAAGGCCAGCGCACCGAGGAACGAGGCGATGCGCATGCCCAGCGACAGTTGCCGCGCCTGGCTGTTGTGGTAGATATCGAAGGCCGCGCGATACTGCGTCAGCAAGGCCTGTTGATGGCTGTGCAGGTGGCTGCGTTGCGCTGCGCTGAGCTGCACCACCTGCTCGGTTTCAAGCCGGTTGAGTTCGCGGTTAAACACGCCGATATCGTCGGCGCGTTGCTGGGCATCACTGCGGTTGAGGGTGGGCATGGCGATCCTTGCGGCGGCTCGCCGAGGAGTGGCGAATGGCTGGACTCTAACGACAAAATAGCTGGTTGTCTAAAACCCCTCTAGGACGATTTTGCCGCGTGCAGTGCCGCTCTCCAGTAGGGCATGGGCGCGGCGTAGGTTGCTGGCGTTGATGTGGCCAAAATGCTCGCCAAGGGTGGTCTGTAAGGTGCCGGCATCGATCAACTGCGCCACCTGTTCCAGCAGCGCGTGCTGGGCCTGCATGTCCGGGGTTTCGAACAGCGAGCGGGTGTACATAAACTCCCAGTGCAGCGACAGGCTCTTGCGCTTGAGTTTGACCACATCGAGCTGCACCGGATCGTCGATCAGCGCCAGTTGCCCCTGCGGAGCCAAGGCCTCAATCAGCTGGTCGTAGTGCAGGTCGGTGTGGGTCAGGCTGGCGACATGGTTGACCTGCTCGATACCCAGTTGCTGCAGTTGTGACAGTAAGGGCTGGCTGTGGTCGATCACGTGATGGGCGCCGAGTTTGCGCACCCATTCCGCCGTTTCTGGACGCGAGGCGGTGCCGATCACCGTCAGCCCGGTGAGTTGCCGTGCTAGCTGGGTGAGCATCGAGCCAACGCCACCGGCGGCGCCAATGATCAGCAGGCTTTGCCCGTGGCTGGCGCTACCTTCGGCGATTTTCAGGCGCTCGAACAGCAGCTCCCAGGCGGTGATGGTCGTTAGCGGCAAGGCGGCGGCTTCGGCAAAACCGAGGCGCTTGGGTTTGTGGCCGACGATGCGTTCATCGACCACATGCAGTTCGCTGTTGCCGCCAGCGCGTTGCAGGGCGCCGGCGTAATACACCTCGTCACCGACCTGGAACAAACTAACCTCGCTGCCCACCGTCTGCACCACGCCGGCTACGTCCCAGCCCAGTACCTTGGCCTGGCCATCGGTGGGGGCGACATTGCTGCGGATCTTGGTGTCCACCGGATTGACCGAAATGGCCCGCACGGCCACCAGCAGGTCGCGTGGCCCCGGCGTTGGTGCCGGCAGCTCGATGTCTTGTAGCGATTGTGGGTCGCTGCTGGGCAGGGACTGGTAATAGGCGATGGCTTTCATGCAGGTACTCCAAAAAATGTAGAGATTAGCTTCAGATGCTTAAGGTTATTTATGCCGATAACGCTGGGTAATCGCTGTAGCCCTTGGCATCGCCACCAAACAAACTGGCGCCATCAAACTCGGCCAGCGGCAACTGCTGGGCCAGGCGCGCCGGCAGGTCGGGGTTGGCAATAAAGGGGCGGCCAAAGGCGATCAAGTCCACCAGCCCCTGTTCGATCAGTGCCGCCCCGCGCTCGGCGTCATAGCGTCCGGCAACGATAATCGCACCCTGGAAGGCTGCCCGCAGTA
>JAIERD010000397.1 GCA_019747155.1 Pseudomonadaceae bacterium | reverse complement strand
GCCGGCGTTTGGATGAGTTAGTCAGCCGCGCCAGTCAAGGTCAGCCTGAGCCTGGTAGCGTTGGTGCGGTGATCGCCCAAGTCAAGCAAACCGCCAGCCAGATGCTGACCCCTGGTGCCCCCATCGACCACGAGAAAGATGCGCACAAAAGTTTGCGTAGCCTGCAGGATCAGGCCCGGCCACTGTGCGCTTACTGGCTTAAACAAAAGGCCAGCGATCTGCGTGCCCTGCGCCTGGCGCGCACCCTGCTGTGGCTACCGATCGACTGCTTACCAGAACGCAACGCCGAACAAATCACCGCCCTGCGTGGCCTGCCGGCAGACAAACTGAGTAACTATCGCGAACGCTTTCAGCAGGGCCAATACGCCGATTTGCTGGTCGATCTAGAAGTCAGCATTGCCCGTGCGCCATTTTGGCTCGATGGCCAATACCTGGCGTGGGAATGCCTGCAGGCGCTGGATGCCGAGCAGGCCATGCGTGAAGTGGAAATTCAATTGGCGCTGTTTCTACAACGTATGAGCGGGCTGGAAGAGCTGCGTTTTCATGATGGCGTCAACTTTGCCGACGCGGCGACCCGCAGTTGGATTAGTGCCCACGTTCTACCGCACATACAAGCACCACTTAGCGCGCCAGCAACGGCCAGCGACAACCAAGAAGGCATCCAGCCCGCCTGGGAAATCGCCCTGCAGGAGACCTTGCCGAAACTGCGTAAGGACGGTCTGAAAGCCGCAGTTCAGCAACTCAAACAAGGATTGGCCAAAGCCTCTGGCGGCCGTGAACGTTTTTACTGGCAACTGGCGCTGGCGCGTGTGTGCTTTACCGCGAAGAAATACGAACTGGCCAAAACCCAACTCGAATCCCTCGACCATAAGTTGCAGGCCTCAAGCCTGGGCGACTGGGAGCCCGATCTCGCCCTCGAAGTGCTGCGCTTGCTGCACAGTTGCTGCGAACTGCTGCCGCAAAATCATGCGGTGCGCGAAAGCAAGGAAGGGATCTACCGCAGGTTGTGTCACCTCGACCTTGAGGTGGTACTGGAATAGGGCGTGTGAGCGCCCAGAGGCCCTCGGGCCATAACCGTAAAGGAGAACAAGCATGGCCAAAGAAGGCTCTGTAGCACCCAAGGAACGCATCAACGTAACCTTCAAACCTGCCACTGGCGGCGCTCAGGAAGAGATCGAACTGCCATTGAAACTGATGGTTTTGGGCGACTTCACCCAGCGTGCAGACGACCGCAAGATCGAAGACCGCAAGCCCATCAGCATCGATAAAAACAGTTTCGATGAGGTGCTGGCCAAGCAAGAGCTCAACCTGACCTTCGGCGTACCCAACCGCCTGCAGGACGAAACCGAAGGCGACGAACTGGCCGTGCAACTGCGCATCCACTCGATGAAGGACTTCAACCCGGCCAACCTGGTTGAGCAAGTGCCAGAGCTGAAGAAGTTGATGGAGTTGCGCGATGCCCTGGTCGCGCTGAAAGGCCCGCTGGGCAACGCACCGGCTTTTCGTAAAGCGATCGAAAGCGTGCTGGCTGACGATGATTCGCGTGAGCGCGTGCTCGGCGAGTTAGGCCTTGCTGCCCAAGCCCAACTGGACTCCTGATCCAATTAACAAGGAAGCTAATTTATGAGCACTAGTGCAGTAGCCAATAGCAGCAGCAACACCGCCGAATACGGCATTCTTGACCGCATCATCGCCGAGACCAAGCTGACGCCGGATGATGAGGCCTATGACATTGCCAAGCGTGGCGTGTCGGCGTTTATCGAAGAACTGCTCAAGCCGCAGAACGAAAACGAGCCGGTCAAAAAGGCCATGGTCGACCGCATGATAGCGGAAATCGACGCCAAGCTCAGTCGGCAAATGGACGAAATCCTCCACAACGCCGAGTTCCAGGCGCTGGAGTCCTCCTGGCGCGGCTTGAAGTTGCTGGTTGATCGCACCAACTTCCGTGAAAACATCGCACTGGAAATCATCAACGCCTCCAAGCAAGACCTGCTGGAGGACTTTGAAGACTCGCCAGAAATCATGCAGTCGGGCCTCTACAAGCACATCTACACCGCCGAATACGGCCAGTTCGGTGGCAAGCCGGTCGGCGCCATCATTGCCAACTACTTCTTCGACCCCAGCTCACCCGACATTAAAACCCTGCAATACGTGGCTAGCGTCGCCACCATGTCCCATGCACCGTTTATCGCCGCAGCCGGGCCGAAGTTCTTCGGCCTGGAAAGCTTCACCGGCTTGCCGGATCTGAAAGACCTGAAAGACCACTTCGAAGGCCCGCAATTTGCCAAGTGGCAGAGCTTTCGCGAGCAGGAAGATGCCCGCTACGTGGGTCTGACCGTGCCACGCTTCTTGCTGCGCAACCCCTATGACCCGCAAGACAACCCGGTGAAAAGCTTCGTCTACAAAGAGAACGTCGCCAACAGCCACGAGCACTACCTGTGGGGCAACACCGCCTACACCTTCGCCAGCAAGCTGACCGACAGTTTCGCCAAGTTCCGCTGGTGCCCGAACATCATCGGCCCACAGAGCGGTGGCGCGGTAGAAGACCTGCCGTTGCACCATTTCGAAAGCATGGGCGAGATCGAAACCAAGATCCCGACCGAAGTGCTGGTGTCCGACCGCCGCGAATACGAGCTGGCCGAAGAAGGCTTTATCGCCCTGACCATGCGTAAAGGCAGCGACAACGCCGCGTTCTTCTCCGCCAACTCGGCGCAGAAACCCAAGTTCTTTGGCATCAGTGCCGAAGGCAAGACCGCCGAACTCAACTACAAACTCGGCACCCAGCTGCCGTACCTGTTCATCGTCAACCGCCTGGCGCATTACCTGAAAGTGCTGCAGCGCGAGCAGATCGGCGCCTGGAAAGAGCGCACCGACCTTGAGCAAGAGCTGAACAAGTGGATCCGTCAATTCGTTGCCGACCAAGAGAACCCCAGCTCGGAAATCCGCAGCCGTCGTCCACTGCGCGCCGCCCAAGTGATCGTCAGCGATGTTGAAGGCGAGCCTGGCTGGTACCGCGTAAGCCTCAACGTGCGTCCGCACTTCAAGTACATGGGCGCCGATTTCACCCTGTCACTGGTTGGCAAGCTCGATAAGGAATAAGCACTGATGTCCGGATACGGCAGCCTGTTTGAACGCCTCGGTGGTGAAGCCGGCCAACGCGCCAGCTGGAGCCTTGAGGTCGCCGCGATGGCGTCGGTGGCTGCCCATTTGGCAAAAATGCTCAGCACCCGGGCGGGCAGCGTGCAAACGCTGCCCGACTACGGGTTACCCGATCTCAACGATATGCGCCTGTCGCTGCACGACTCGTTGCAACAAGCGCGTATCGCCATCGAACGCTTTATCGAAGCGTACGAGCCACGTTTAAGCCAAGTGCGGGTGCTGACCTTACCTCGCGACCACGACCCACTGAGCCTGGCCTTTGCCATCGAAGGCTTGCTGGAAGTCGAAGGCTTTAAACGTCAGGTTAATTTCTCCGCACGCCTGGATGGCAGCGGACAGGTCAAGGTTCACTAAGGAGCACCACTATGTCTGGTAAACCCGCTGCACGCGTCACCGACCCGACCGCCTGCCCGCTTCCTGGCCACGGTACGAATCCCATAGTGGCCGGCTCGCCGGATGTGCTGTTCGATGGCTTGCCCGCCGCCCGTATGGGTGATCCAACGGGTTGCTGCAGCACCTTGGTCGACGCGGTGATACCCACTGTACTGATCAACGGCAAACCAGCGACCACCATTGGTACGCTGGGTAGTCATGGCAATTCGGTAATTGCGGGTTCGGGGACGGTGCTGATTGGCAATAGCGGCGGAGGAGCGGCGTTTACGGCACCAGCCCCCATAACTTTCCCAGGATTCGATGAGCAATTCGCGCTCAAGGATAAGCAAGGAAAGCCCATTGCCAACCAAAACTATTTACTTGTGCGAGAAAATGGTCAGCAAGAAGCCGGAACCACCGATGCTCAAGGCCTGACACATAGACTTGCAGGACACGTAAGTGCCGAAAAAATCGATATCTACGTAGCCGCTAGAGGTTGAAAAACATGGCACAGGATGTAATCAACACCCCATCGGGCACCTATAAAAAGCTAGCGACCAAACAGAGCACACCTACTGCAGATAGAACGCCGAAAGTTGTGGTTCTCAATCAGGGGCTAACTGTCTTTCTTGGTGGGGCAGGTATGATTGGTTCCTACAACGAGGACATGGTCGCCGCGCTGAAAGAAGCCGGTATCGCGAACCCTGTCTTCGGTAATTACTCCGCCCTCATCACCGGCCTAGACAAATACGTACCGTCTCTTGTCGATATGCTTGGGGACGCCTCTGCTGTAGCCCTATACAACCAGGACGAAAATGATCCGGTCGTATTCGAGTTCGGCGAGCTGAAGAAATGTACCTATGGTAACGAATACATCGAAAAGAAATACCTGTTTGGATTGATCAAGATTCGGCAGTACGAACAGGTCGAATGCACACCAACCAGCGACCTATTTGCCATCAAGCTCAGTCGGGACCTTAAAACCATCAAAGCCACCGAATTTTCTCTGGCAAACATTGGCATCAATAGGCCCATCCCCACTACAGGCCAGTTCAACATCATCGGCTACTCGTGGGGAGCGGTTATCGCCGCCCGCACAGCAATATTCCATGCGCGCAAAGGAATCATCGTCGATTACTTGATACTAATTGGCGCGCCGATCAACGCCAGTTTGAAAAATGCTGTCAGTAACCACCCCAACATTCGTAATACGCACATTATCGATCTTGTGAACCAGGGAGACCCCATATATGCAGGGATGTCCGACAAGGAAATCGTTGATTCCGCGTTGAAACTAGGTAATCAAATGCCCACCGCAGAAGGACATTTTTACTACTCCGGCGACAACCCGACAGGTCGTGAAAGACGACGTCACTTAGCCAAATCGTTCTATGCAGAGGGGCTACGCTGAAATGCTGCGCTATTTAGTGGCTACCCTATCCCTGCTATTGCTAGCGATTACTTTCTTCGCACCCAACAGCAACTGGGTTGTGAATATCTATCTGTTCGGCTATTCGCTTCAAGGCAATGCATTTGGCTGGTTATTCACCGCAGGCCTGCTGCTTTACCTCCCTCTTCTGTTGGTCACTCTGTTTTATCTATTTCGCTATGCCATAGGCCTTTTCAAAAACCGTGACGTTTCAGCGGTACTGCACCTGTTGCTGTTCGCGTTGTTTCCCTTCCTGAATTCAACACATAAGTGCAACGCTCACCCCTGCATAAACTTCGTACGGCGTCTTCCAGCCCAGGCGTTT
>JAIERD010000308.1 GCA_019747155.1 Pseudomonadaceae bacterium | reverse complement strand
CAATGCCGCCAGCGCCGCCCAAGCGGCGCAAAGCGCCGACCGCGAGGCCGAAAGCGGCGAGCAAATCGTCAACCACACCTTGCAGGCAGTCTCGGCCTTATCGAGCGAAC
This sequence comes from Pseudomonadaceae bacterium, assembly GCA_019747155.1. Classification (GTDB taxonomy): domain Bacteria; phylum Pseudomonadota; class Gammaproteobacteria; order Pseudomonadales; family Pseudomonadaceae; genus Aquipseudomonas. The sequence goes on along the minus strand of JAIERD010000308.1, from coordinate 5,169 downwards.
TGGAGCACACCGCCTCGTTGATCAACGAGGTCGAAAGCGCCAGCAACTCGATTGGTGGCGTGCTCGAAGTGATCCGCAGCATTGCCGAGCAAACCAACTTGCTGGCCCTAAATGCCGCCATCGAAGCGGCGCGCGCCGGCGACCAGGGTCGCGGCTTTGCGGTAGTGGCCGACGAGGTGCGTAACCTGGCCAAGCGCACCCAAGAATCAACCGCCGAAATCGACGGCATGATCCTGCGCCTGCAACGCGGCTCCCATGATGCCGTGCAAGCCATGCACAACGGTCAAAGCAAAGCCCGGCAAACGGTCACGGAGGCCAACCAGGCAGATCAGGCGCTGCACAACATCCGCCACGCGGTGGACACCATCATGGCGATGAACACCCAAATCGCCAGCGCCACCGAGCAACAAACCGCCGTCGCCCATGAGATCAACCGTAACCTGGTGGCCATCCATGACGTTGCCGTAACCACCCAGCAAGCTGTCAGTCATATCGACCAAAGCAGCCACTCACTGGCGCAAATCGTCGTGCAATTGCTCAGCATGACTGGCCGTTTTCGACTCAAGTCGGCGCGCTAAACACCGCTCGGCCCTGCCGGCCGCTTGCCCGGCAGGGCTGAGCATAGAGCGCCAATCACCGGCGGTGGCTGATTCGCAGACCTAAAAAGGTGGCACTGCCTTAGGCCGCTCCTCACTGAAGCAGCGCAACTTGCTCAGCTCCAGCAGATAAAAACACAGATTGCTCGCGGCAGTCGGCAACCTGTACATCGTTAATAAGGAACCTTTCTTGCTGTAATAGGCTTGATTAAAAACCAAGTCTTCATCGCTATAGCGGGGTGGTTGCTGGTCTCGCGGCGTGCTGACAGAAGCCGTCCTGAGTTTGAAACTGCCGCGAAACCGGCTCTGAGTTTTTCGGGAAAAGTCACGGTACCAGTCACCCGTTTGCTCAAAGTTATTCACGCCGTCGGCCTGAATCTGTAACCGTGAATTCACTGTTAGTCTCGTCCCATCTTTCAGGATGGCTACGCCCGAAGAAAAATACGCCCCATACGGCATGCGTTGCTGCTCCAGCAGCCAATAACCTAAATGCAAGAACCCCGACAGCAGTACCAAAGCGCACAAATAAGGATTCACCTTGCTCATTTCAGGCACTCCAGCAACTGCTGATCACTCACCTGTGCGAGCTGGCCGTTATGAATTAGCAAGCTCTCTACAGCCTCGTCCCGGTCAATGCACACCAGATCATAAAAATCATGCATACGATTAAACATCAGGGTGCCTGGTTGATCAGCTAGCCTCAGTAAGCGCTCACGCAAAACCTGCACATTATTTTCCAGCGCCACCAACTTTGCCTCACTGGCGGCGGTATAAAGCAACCGCTGGTTGCCCTGTTGCTGCGTACTCACGACCAAACCTGGCTGTATCAGCAGCGAGACGTCGACGCGCCAAACCAGACTACCCAGCAAGAACAGCAACAGCAGCATCAGCAGGGTATTTATCAATAACGGCCAGCCGAACGGCAGGTGCCTCCCAGTGTTGTCTACCGGCGCGTCTAGTGCCGGGAGCACCGGCATACTCTCTGCCTCGTGAGGCTCTGCACTGAACACCGGCAGCTCTTCCGGATTGGCGAGAAACTGTGAGCTAAACAGGTAGCCGCGACGTGGGACGGTCTGAATAATCTGCCGTTGCTGCTCATCCCCGAGCAACTCGCGCAGGCTCGAAATCGCTTGATTTAAGCTGTTCTGACTCACCACTCGCGCGGGCCAGGCATAGGCAAAAATCTCTTCACGGGTAACTATGACGTCTGCCTTAAGCAGCAAGAGTTCGAGCAGCCGAGCAGGGGCGAAACCTAGAGCTAGCCGGCGTGCAGATGCACTATCGGCAATCACCAACAACTGCCGCAGTGGCAGGAACAAGGCATAACGCCCCACAGGCTGACATTTGATCGCATAGCTCAGCGCCGGCACGCTGGTGGCCGGCGCATTTGCGGGAGGATCCATTGGGCTATTCATGGGTAACAGCAGCACCTTGGGGGCGTCTGGCAAGACGGGATTTAATTCCGAAAAATGGTCTAGGTATAAACCTTCGACACCTTGCGCTGGGTGACAGTCACCGTCAAAGCCTACCGCCAGGATGGCCACACGGGGTTGTTATGCGTGCGCCTGTCCACAACTCTGCACGCGCCTGCTTAATCGGCAAGCAGGCCAAGTCAGCATAGCTAAACAGTGATGCCCCAAAGAGCCACGCTGACGGCTGCCGATAGGCTCTGGCGGACGGAGCCTTGGCGCGACAGACAATGGCGGCACCGCACATGCCCCTCCCTGCACTTGTGCTGGGGGTTTTGCATGTGCGGTTTGGGCAGGTCTAGATGGCTGCACTCAGCGCTGGATCGGCGCAGGAGAAGTAGCTCTTGGCCAGCTTATCCACTGGTAGATCTTTTGAGTAGAGCCAACCTTGCGCCAATGAAACCCCGGCCAAAATCAGCGGATCAACCTGCTGAGGGATCTCCACCCCCTCCGCCACCACCGAGAGATTAAGCGAGCGAGCCATGCTGACCACATGCCACCACAAACCATCGGAGGAATGCAGTTTGTCGGGAGTAAGAAAGGAGCGATCAATCTTCAAGATATCGATGGGCAATTGCTCCAGATACGCCAGGCTCGAATAGCCGGTGCCGAAATCATCAATAGCGATCTTATGGCCTTGATCACGCAGACGCTGTAGTTGAATTATGGCCTGTTCCTTGTCCAGCAAAGCGCCTTCAGTCACCTCAAAGACAATCTGTACCGGCGAGATGTCATAACGCTTAAACAATGCCTCAACAAAGTCTGGAAAACTCGCGTCAGTTACATCCGTTGCGGACAGGTTGATGGTGATGTAGAAGTCTTTGCAGGCCCAGAGATACTCTGCATAGTCCTCGGCCACCCGCTGACAAACCCAACGGGTTAGTTCTGCGATCATCCCGGAGTTTTCCGCCGCAGGGATAAATACCTCAGGCGAGATTGGCTGGCCTTTAACGCGCCAACGCAGCAACGCTTCGGCGCCTTTCCATTGCCCGTTGTGCATATTCACAATCGGCTGGTAGTGCAGGCTCAGTTGATTGTTTTGCAATGCGCAGCGCAATTTTGCCGGCAGCGAAAAGTGTCTTGCATAGAGATAGCTGGCCCCGCAATACAGCCCCAACAGCAGCACAATGCTGGCACCGAGCAGGCCGGCAAACGACCACCACCACGCCTCCCGATAAGCGCTGTAGGGCAACGTCAGCACACCCACCAAGCCCACCCACTTAACCGGAGTGGCCAAGTGAATCATCCCATTTGTAAACTCAACCTGGCCTGGCTCCAGACGCCGCTCGATTTTCAGCAGGCGGTTGTCACTGGAGAACCTCGACTGCAAGCTTTGCTCATCGACTAGATTGAAGGAGACCTCCGCGGGCATGCGCAACACATCCAGCAGAATGCCCTTATTGAGCCACAGGTAAGCGCTGAATTGACCTATAACCAAGGCCCCAGCATCGGCAGAAACCTCTCGACCGGTCTGAAACCAGTAGCTGCGCCCATCACCCGCCGGGTAATAACCGGCATCCTCCTTGGCCGGCAATTTCGTGCTGGCAAACGCCTGACCATAGGAGGAGCACACCGCGCCGCTGCTCAAACGCACGGCCGATTCATAGATATAGCGCTGCTCTTTAACGAGTGTGGCTATGCGCCCAAACAGTTCGGGGGTGCACTGCGCGGGCAACTCCAAGGCATTCAAACCCTGCAAGGTCTTGCTAACCTGGCCACCGAGAACTTGCAGCGTGGCATTACCCTCTAGGCTAAGATTGCGCAGGCGATTACTGACGAGCTCAGAAGCCAACTGATTGGCCGCCAAGCAAACGGCCAGCAACAGCGCCGCAAACAGAACACCCGCGGCGAACACCCTGCTCCATGCTGCAGGGAGCAGCTTGCCCCTGTATTGGCACGCTATGTCGCGCAAAAGAAACTTGATCGCAGCTACTCGGCCAATTGCGCTTTCAAGATCACGCCTTACCGTCAACAGATGACTCATACCTTCGATAACCTTGCACAACACTAAGCCATGCGCTGAATTTAGCCCCGGCGTAGTCTTGCCCCATGCCGCCCGAGGACAAAATTAAAAACTGTGAATTCACCGAAATTCATCGTTAAGCGGCCGCGCCATTGGAATGCCACAGCCCGCGCCAAACAGCCACAGACGCCGCAGAAGCTTGACTGCGCAGCCACAGGAAACTCACCCACTGAAGAGCCTCGCGGCAGTCACCCGACGATGTCTGAGTGGAGAGCACAGTTCCAAACCGACCACCGATGAAAGCTATGGCGATCCGAGCGCGGCAACCGAAGTCAATTTCAACCACGATTGCCGCGTATATTCGGCTGGCAAATCAGGGCCAAGTTGCAATTCGGATTAGTCAAAGACCCTTAGCCCTGACGCCGCCCATCTTTGGTTGCTGGCCAGTATTGGACTAGACCAATTACACTCAGAGCCTTCCATTGATAAACAGAGCATCGGTATGCAAAGCAAGATCAGGGCGACACTGTCAGCGCTAGCGCTTGGCCTATTCAGCAGCCAGAGCCCGGCAGCCATCGATGTCTCCCTGCAACACTTGCAACAGAGCGAAGTGGCCCTGTTCCGCGCCGGCACGGATCTGTTTATGCATCGCGGCGAGGGCCGCACTCAAGAGCAGGCCAGCCAGGTGGATCGCGATCTCAAGGCGCTCAATCAGCACCTGAGCGATCTGCAGCAACTGCCCTTGTCACCGCTGGTGCAACAAGCCATGGCGGCGACCCAGCCGCTACTGGCTAATTTCGATAGCCGAGTACGGCAAACCCTGGCCTACGCACCGAGCGAGGCAGACTTACCCTGGGAAGCCAATTTCGAATACAGCAAGGCGCAATATGCGCTGTGGATGGCCCTGCAAGATGTTGCCAGCGCCCTTCAACAGACCCACGGCAGCAAGCTGAATGCCGCCGATAAGCTGTTACTCAAACTGCCCGGTGAAGTCCAGTCGCTGGCGACCCGCTATGTGGCCCGCGCCTACATCGGCGACATCGAAACCCCAGCCGAGCAACAACAGCTCTATATCGCCCAGGATATCGACCAACTGGCCAAGAGCGTCAACACCGACTTGCTGACGCTGCAGAGCCTGCTG
>JAIERD010000557.1 GCA_019747155.1 Pseudomonadaceae bacterium | reverse complement strand
AGTGTTTGGCAAAACCTTCGACGCCGGCATGGGTGCCCATCTCGGTGCGTTGCTCAATGCGCCGTCCGTTAGCAATCATCACCGGCAAAGCCAGCCCGCAATCTTCGGCGCGCCACCAGCGCGGTATCCAATCGCTGCCGCGCTGCTCCTCTGCCGCGCCATCGGACAAAAACGCCACCAGGGTTTCGCCCGGCAACGGCAAGTGCGCGTACTGCAGTTCGGCAAACCCCAAGTAGCCACCCTCGGCAATACCGCCAGCGGTATGCGGATTGACATGACTGCCCAGCGGCGCCGACGGGCTGCCATCGGCGCCTTGGGCATAACCGTAAAAATCCGTCAGCAAGCGATTCATCCCAGGCTCGCCGTCGCCGTAGCGTGCGGCTTGCTCCGGGTGCAGATTGCCGGTTAAAAGGTTCAACGCATCAATCGCTGCCACGCAGTGACCCTGCCCCATCAACCAGCTGCGGGTCTGGCCAGTCAGGGCATTGAGGCCCAGATAACCGGCATAGGCCGGCACCATATTCAATGCACCACCGGTGTGCCCCTGCGGCTCGGGCTTGAAATCGTCAGCCGCCAAAGGCGCGCCATCCAGTCGTACCTGCTTGGCGTAGGTCATGTGCACCACCAGCCACAACCCGGTCACGCTTAGCCGGTCGAGGGCCTGCAACAGTTGGTAGACACAGGCCACACTCGGTTGTTTACCGGCCTGCACCAGCTGATGGGCCAAGCGAAACACCGCCGCCTGCGTCTGCGGACTATGCTCAACCGGGCCATAGCCCGCCTGCCAACTGGCAAACGCCGGCTCTTGTTGGCCGTGCTCAAACAACTCGGCCTGACTTGGCAATATCTGCTGCTGCATGTGTGGAGCCTCCCTAATCTAGATACGGCAGTTTAGGCACAGCCAATTAGCCTTGATGCTGATATGCATCAAGACCGAGCAACAGCCTTGGCGCAGTCTGTACAGACACACAACTTTGCGGAGGACCTATGGCCCTGCTCAGCTTTCTCGGTGCGACCCAACAAGTAACCGGCTCCTGTTACCTGATCGAGACCCGCGACGGCGCCAAGGTGCTGCTCGAATGCGGCATGCGTCAGGGCCACCACGAGGCCGAAGCAGGCAATCGCGCGCCCTTTGCCTTCGACCCCAACAGCCTGAATGCCGTGGTGCTCTCCCACGCCCACCTCGACCACAGCGGCTTGTTGCCACGCCTGGTTGCCGCCGGTTACCGTGGCCCGATCTTCGCCACCGAGGCAACCTGCGAGCTCTTGGAGTTGATGCTGCTCGACTCGGCCCACCTGCAAGAAAAAGACGCCGAATGGGAAAACAAATGGCGCGCCCGCTCAGGCCAGCCGGCCATCAGCGCGCTCTATACCGTCGCCGACGTTGAGCAAACCCTAAAACAACTGCGACCGCAGCCTTACCAACAGGCGCAACAAGTAGCGCCTGGAGTGCAGGTAAGCTTTTATGAGGCGGGACATATTCTCGGCTCGGCCATCGTTGAACTATTGATCGAGGATCACCATCTGCAGCGGCGCCTAGTGTTTTCCGGCGATCTAGGCAACACCTGCTCGCCACTGATGCGCGACCCGAGCATTTTGACCAGCGCCGATGTGCTGATGCTCGAGTCGACCTACGGCGACCGCGACCATCGTTGCAGTGAGGACACCCTTGATGAGCTGGCTGAAATCCTGCAGGCCGCCCATCGCGATGGCGGCAACGTGCTGATCCCCTCCTTTGCCGTTGGCCGCACCCAGGACCTGATCTACTACCTTGGGCGTTTTTATCAGGAGGGCCGCTTACCGCAACAGGTAGTGTTTCTCGACAGCCCGATGGCCATTCGCGCCAACGCGGTTTACTCCCACTACCGCGAGCAACTGGACCCGGCTGATCGTGCCCGTTTGGGCGCCAAAGGCGGCAAACGGGTTGAAGACTGGTTGCCGATTTTACGTTGCACCGCCGACGCCGATGAGTCGATGGCGATTAACCGGATTAAAAGTGGCGCGATCATTATTGCCGGCAGCGGCATGTGCACCGGTGGGCGCATCGTCCACCACTTCAAGCACAACCTTTGGCGCCCCGAATGCCACGTGGTCTTCCCGGGCTTCCAAGCCAAAGGCACGCTGGGACGCAGTCTCGTCGACGGTGCCAGCAGCGTGAAAGTGCTGCATCAACCGATTGCCGTGAAAGCCAAAATCCACACCCTTGGCGGCTTCTCGGCCCACGCCGGACAATCTCAACTACTAGACTGGGTTAAACACTTCGAGCATCACCCCGAGCTGTACTTGGTACACGGCGAGCTGGAAAAAATGCAGGCACTGCAACAAGTGCTACGAGAAAAACTGAACTGGATCGCCAACATTGCTGAACCCGCAGAACAAATCGCACTCTGAGACTGCGCCACTATTGGACGCTATCGGTGGCGACGGGTTCCCTCGCGCTACCGGTAGCGCCAGCGCATAAGGAGTAGTCGAATGCCCTATTCACCCGACGATTTTCTCTCGCGGCACTTTCAAGCCAGCGGCATCGACCTGAAAGACAAAGTTGAAGAGCTGACCAATCTAGCCGTACCGCCAGCCAGCCCAAACCTGCCGCTGTACCGTGAAATGCTGATGGCGGTGGCGCGCATGGCGCAAGCCGACCGCAACCGTTGGGACGCCAAGATCATGCTGCAGACCTTGCGCGAAATGGAGTACGCCTTCAGCCGCTTGGAGCAGTTCAAACGCCGGCGTAAGGTCACCGTCTTTGGCTCCGCCCGCACCCATCCAGAACACCCTTTGTATGCCCAGGCCCATGAATTGGGGGCCGCCTTGGCGCGCAACGAACTGATGGTCATCACCGGTGCCGGTGGCGGCATTATGGCCGCCGCCCATGCCGGTGCCGGACGCGAGCACAGCTTAGGGTTCAACATCACCCTGCCGTTTGAACAAGGTGCCAACGCCACAGTCGGAGGCAGCGACAACTTGTTGACCTTCCACTTCTTCTTTCTGCGTAAGCTGTTTTTTGTCAAAGAAGCCGATGCGCTGGTGCTCTGTCCCGGTGGTTTTGGCACCCTCGACGAAGCGCTGGAAGTACTCACCCTGATTCAAACCGGCAAAAGCCCATTGGTGCCGATCGTGTTACTCGACCAACCCGGCGGCAATTTCTGGAAAAGCGCGCTGCAATTTATGCACGAACAGTTGCAGGCCCATCACTACATCCTGCCCAGCGACCTGCACCTGATGCGCCTGGTTTACAGCGCCGAAGAGGCGGTGGAGGAAATTGCCCGCTTCTATCGCAACTACCACTCCAGTCGCTGGCTGAATAAAAGTTATGTGGTGCGCATGAATCACCCACTCAACGAAGCGGCCTTGCTGACATTAGACAAAGAATTCAGCGACCTGTGCCTCACCGGCGGCTTTCATCAGCAGCCGGTGTGTGAGTCAGAAAGCGATGAGCCGGAGTTCTGTCACCTGCTGCGCCTGGCCTTTAACTTCAACGCCCGCGACCACGGCCGTCTGCGTGAGCTACTGGACTTTATCAACCTGCCACAGAACTGGGCGCGGAACGCTTAGTCAAATAAGGACTAGGCAATGGCTATGCCCTAGTTATGTGTTGCAAATCGCAAACCCCGTGACCTCTGGTTTGTGACCCAGATGAATGTGAGGAGCAGAATGGTTGTGGCCCTGCAGGATTGTCAGCGTACTCACGCTTGCTTCGCGGATAAATCCGCTCCTACACATGCTAGGCACCTGAAATGACTTCATCGACTGCCTCCCTGTAGGAGCGGATTTATCCGCGATAGGTAGGTACAGGCAGCACACGTTTCAAGACCAATTCCCTCTCGCGAAAGGGTCCCTCACAACGCATAACCGGTACATAGCCTAAGCAATGTCCGGCTAGTCCTCGATGCCGCGTAACAATCGGCTGATCGAGTCCAGCGGATAGCCGCGATAGGCCAAAAAGCGCCCTTGCTGCGCACGTTCGCGAGCATCCAGCGGTAAGTGTCCGGCAAACTTGCGTTGCCAGACTTCACGTAGTTGCTCACTCCAATCGATTTCGGCCTCACGCAACGCCTGCTCAATCACCTCGCGGGGTAAACCGCGTTGAGCCAGATCTTCACGGATGCGCAACGGCCCGTGACCGCCGCGGGCGCGACTGGCAACGAAGCACTGCAAAAAACGGGTTTCAGACAGTAAGCCCTGCTCAGCCAAACGATCCAGCGCCGCCTCAATCAGTTCAAGCGGCGCGCCACGCTGGCGCAGCTTGCGGGTCAGCTCGACCCGGCCGTGTTCGCGACGAGCGAGTAGATCCATGGCCACCCGCCGCACCGCGACGGGGTTATCGAGTATCGCCGCCATCGCCTTAATCAGCTGTCGGCATTGGCCAGTTCATCCACCGAGCTGGTGGCTTTGCCTGGAGTGGCAACGGCCAACAACTTGTCGCGAATCAGCTGCTCAACGGTGCGACCGATCTCTGGGTTGTCTTCCAGATACTTGGCCGAATTCGCCTTGCCTTGACCAATCTTGCTGCCTTGGTAGCTGTACCAGGCGCCGGATTTTTCCAGGAAACCATGCAGTACGCCGAGGTCGATAATCTCGCCATTACGGTAGATGCCCTTGCCATAGAGAATCTGGAACTCTGCCTGGCGAAATGGCGGCGCAACCTTGTTTTTAACCACTTTCACGCGGGTTTCGCTGCCGACTACTTCGTCGCCTTCCTTCACCGCACCAGTGCGACGAATATCCAAACGCACCGAGGCGTAGAACTTCAGGGCATTACCGCCGGTGGTGGTTTCCGGGCTGCCGAACATCACGCCGATCTTCATGCGGATCTGGTTAATGAAGATCACTAGGCAGTTGGCGTTTTTGATGTTGCCGGTGATTTTACGCAGAGCCTGCGACATCAACCGCGCTTGCAGGCCGACGTGAATGTCGCCCATCTCGCCTTCGATTTCAGCTTTTGGCACCAAGGCTGCCACTGAGTCGATCACAATCACATCGACGGCATTGGAGCGCACCAGCATGTCGGTGATTTCCAGTGCTTGCTCGCCGGTATCCGGCTGCGACACCAACAAGTCATCGACGTTGACGCCCAGTTTGCCGGCGTATTCTGGGTCGAGGGCATGCTCGGCATCGACGAAGGCGCAGGTGCAACCGAGTTTTTGCGCCTCGGCAATCACCGACAGGGTTAAGGTGGTTTTACCCGAGGATTCTGGGCCGTAGATAAAGCACGTCATGTCATAACCCTCGAAATCAGTTCAGATAGTAGATCAGAATTCTTTATCAAAAT
>JAIERD010000233.1 GCA_019747155.1 Pseudomonadaceae bacterium | reverse complement strand
CTTGTTGGTTAGCCCGTCGAGGTGGCAACGTTGATCAGGTTGCCAGTTTGCCGTGACTGTTTAAGAAACAGGGTGATCTCGCGTGCTGGCAGCGGCTTGCTGTACAGGTAGCCTTGGCCCTCGTCACAGCCGTGGGCAATGATGTAGGCCTCTTGCTCGACGGTCTCGACGCCTTCGGCGATCACCTGCATACCGAGGTTTTTCGCCAGTTGGATGATGGCGCGCACGATGGTGGCGTCGTCGGCATCGTCGATCAGGTCAGCAACAAAGCTCTTGTCGATCTTGATTTTGTCCAGCGGCAGGCTCTTCAAATAACTCAGGGAGGAGTAGCCGGTACCGAAGTCATCGATGGCGATTAACGCGCCGCAGCGGCGCAGGCTCAGCAGGTGTTGGGCAGCGGTGTTGATGTCTTCCATCAGGCCGGTTTCGGTGACTTCCAGCTCCAGGCTGTTCGGTGGCAGGCGGTAGACCTGGATCAGGTTGTTTACCACTCGCGGTAATTCGCTGTGGTGCAACTGTACGGTGGACAGGTTGATGGCCATGCGCAGGTCGATAAAGCCCAGGTCATGCCATTCCCGCAGTTGCTTACAGGCTTGTTCCAGTACCCATTCGCCGATGGCGATGATGCTGCCGTTTTGCTCGGCCAAGGGGATGAACACATCTGGAGAAACAAAGCCGTGTTGCGGGTGTTGCCAGCGCAGCAGAGCCTCGACACCGGCCACGCGCTTGTCGCGGTAATCAATTTGCGGCTGATAAACCATGTGCAGTTCGTTGCGGGCCAAGGCTTCGCGCAGGTCTTTTTCCAGTTCGCGGCGCCGGCGCATCTCGTTGTCGAGGCTGGCGATATAAAACTGATAACGGTTGCGTGAACGGCTCTTGGCCAGGGTCATGGTTTGTTCGGCTTTTTGCAGCAGCTTCTCGGTGCTGTCACCGTCTTCGGGGAACAGGGTGATACAGATGGTGGCGCGCAGACGAACCTCATGCAGTTCGAGGGCGAAGGGCAGATCCAGGTCGTCCAGAATGCTTTGCGCCAATTCAGCGGCTTCATAAGGCTGCTCAATGTCGGCCTGGATCAGCGCGAACTGGTCGCCACCCAAACGTGCCAGCGCACCGAGGCGGCCGCTGTGGCTGCGCAAACGGTCAGACAGCAGTAACAGCAGTTGATCGCCTGTCTGGTAGCCAAACTGTTCATTGATGTTCTTGAAATCATCCAGGCCTACACACAGCACCGCTACCCGATGCTGCACGCGGCCCGCGTCGGCCAGAATATGGTCGAGCTGCTCTTGCAGTTGCTGGCGATTGGGCAGGCCGGTGAGGAAGTCATATTGCGACATGCGCTGCAGGCTGTTCTCGGCTTCACGGCGCAGATGGGTGTTGCGTTCGATCGAGCTGAGCAGTTGGTTGGCGGTATTGATCCACAACCCAAGTTCGTTTTTTTCGTTGCCCTTGAGCATCGGCAGCTGGTGATCGCTGGGACGGTCGGGGTTGATGTTGGACAGGTGGTCGATGATTTTCGACAGTGGCTTGGTGAGTAGCCATTGGTAAACGAAGTACAGCACCAGGCTCATGGCCAGCGCGCGCAGCACGCCGGAAATCACGATGATGATTGAGCTGGCAATAAAGTTTTGCCCGTAGGGCGCGGTGTCTAGGGTGATGGTGAGGTCGCCGTAGTATTCCTTGAACGGGCCGCGGCCAACTAATGGGGCGCTGAATTCCATCTGTTTGCCTAGGATTACATCGGTGAACACCCGGCTATCGATATTCAGCAAGTCGCGCGAACGCTCGGCCAGGCGCGGCTCGTTTGGATGGCCAATGGCAGCCATGCGCACCGAGTCGTTTTGGAACAGCCCTTCAATTACCTGCATACCCATTTCACGGTCGAGGCTGTAGACCGCTTGGGTCGACGGATCGCTGAACATGGCCAGAATACGCTGGGCGTCGGTGGCAACTACTTGGCGGGTTTTATACACATCAAAAACGATTTGCGCGCAGCTCAATACCACGCCGACCACTAATGCCGACAGCAGCACCACGCGCAGAAGTTTCAATGACAGGCTGTGCTTGAGATCAAGCTTCAAATGGCGATTCCTTGGTCGAGGCGCAAAACTTTACTTGTCAGTGAGTATTGGCAAAGTCTTGAGAGTCGTCAAAGGCTGATTGCGCTTTGCTCGCCATCAGCACGCTTAATAATCGCGCAGTGAGAGCCGCCGCGCGGAGGTGGATGTGAGGGGTTACGCGCTGGCACAGTGGGGCGCTGAGAGTGCATGGCGTGAACTTTTAGGGCTTTGCCCGGGGATGCTAAGGCAGCGCTTTGGCCTGCAGCGACTGGATCGCCAGCCCTTGTTGGGCGCGAAAGCTTTCCATGTCGAACATGGTGCAGATTTCCTGGATTTCACCGTTGAAGCTGAGGGTCCAGAAGGCCATCGCCGAAATGCTCAACACCTTGTCGCTGGCGGGGTAACCGAAGGCCGGTTTTTCGATGGTGCCAATCATGGTGCTCCAGGTCACCACCTTGTTGCCCTCGGCGATGCATTCTTCGACCACCACTTGCAGGTCTGGCATGGCGTTGCGGATTTCTTGGACCATTTGGCTAAAGCCGGCGCTGTTCAGTTGCCGACCGACAAATGAGCTTTTGTAGAGAAACTCTTTGCTGTGCAGTCGTTCGCTAAGGGCCAGGTGGCCCTTATTCCAGGACAGTTCGATATGTTTGCGAACCAGTTTTTTATGGTCGTCCAATGACATAAAACGCTCCATTGATAGGACTAGCGTGCATGGTTGATAAGCCACTCTAGTCATTCTGTAGCGGCCGGCATTGGCCGAAATGCCGGCCGCCGCTGCCGGTTGGCGTCAGATAAATCCGCTTAGGTGCAGCGCCTGATACCCGGCAATCAACGCCAATACGCCAAAGGCACAGGCCGCCACTCGGCGGATCAGGGTCAGAGGCAGGCGTTCGGCGGCAAAGTTACCGGCCAATACCACCGGCACGTTCGCCAGCAGCATACCCAGCGTGGTGCCGAGAATGACCAGCCAGAAATGCGGGTACTGCGCCGCCAGCATGACGGTGGCAACCTGGGTTTTGTCGCCCATCTCGGCAAGGAAGAATGCCACCAGGGTGGTCAGGAACGGGCCATAGCGTTTAAAGCCGCTGGCTTCGTCATCGTCGAGTTTGTCCGGCACCAGGGTCCACAGCGCCACGGCAAAGAAAGCCACCGCCAGCACCGCACTCAGGGTTGCCGCCGAGAAGAAACTCGCCACCCAGCTGCCCACAGCGCCAGCAGCAGCATGGTTAGCCAGCGTGGCGACTATGATGCCGGCGATGATCGGCCAGGGTTTACGAAAGCGCGCCGCCAACAGCAAGGCCAGCAGTTGGGTCTTGTCGCCGATTTCAGCGATAGCCACGATGCCCGTAGGGACCAAGAGAGATTCAAGCATGGGATTCCTTAGGGGCGGGTCGACTGAGTTCTATGACACATACGACCTTCCCGCCCCGGGTGAGGTGTACGTGTCATAGGTCTGGTCAAACCGCAGGCCTGAATGCTCAGGCCGGGGTCCAGTCGCCATGGTCGGTGGACCAAGTATGTTGACGACTGCCTGCCAGCTGGATCGGATGAAAACCACTGTGTGCGTTTTCACACGACCTAGAACCGCTGGGATAAACCCGGCGCTGGCGAGAGATTACTCCCCTAGGACGGGGCGCATTTTGCCCAAATCTGGCGCCGACGACAACCCGCGTTTGATCATCCTGGGTCTCATCGGGCCATTAGTAGCGGCGGCTGGGGTCTCTCGGCTCGCGCTCGCGGCGCGCTTTGGCTGGTGCAGGCTGGCGTTTGGCTTGGTACAGATGAAAGCCATCACCGGTGCCCAGGGTCACGCAGGGACCCAGGTGTTGCTCGATCAGCGGTGGGTATTTGAGGAAGCTGTTGGCCACCAGGCGCAGCTCGCCGCTTGGTTTGAGGTGTTGCGCGGCTTGGCGCAATAGGGTTTCGGTGGCTTGGTATTCGGTGTGGATGCCTTGGTGAAAGGGCGGGTTGGTGAGGATCGCATCCAACTCCAGTGGCGCGGCGTTAATCCCGTCGCCACTTATGACCTCGGCCTCCAAGTTATTGGCGGCCAGGGTCAGTCGGCTGCTTTCGAGGGCAAAGGCGTCAACGTCGAGCATGCTCACCCGGCTCTGTGGGTAGCGACGTTTAAGGGTGGCGCCGATCACGCCGGCCCCGCAGCCAAAGTCCAGCAGGTGGCCGGTCGGCAGGTTATCCAATTGTTGCAACAGCAAGGCGGTGCCGCGATCCAGCCGGCCATGGCTGAACACCCCGGGCAGGCTGATAACGCTGAGCGGGCCGTCGGTCAATGGCAGTTCGTAGCGTTGCGCGAGGGAGTGCAGGTCAGGCGTGGCCGGGGCCTGGTCGACCGTCACTTGCCAGAGCTGGCAATGGCGGGCGCTGTCGAGTTTGCGTGGCTTGCCATACAGCTCTAGCTGCTTGGCGGCGCGCTCGATGCCGGCGCGTTTTTCCCCGACCAGAAACAGCTCGCGGCCGGCCAGGCGCGCCGCCAGCGCGTGCAGCAAGTAATCGCACAGCTCGCGGGACTTGGGCAGAAACAACACTGCCGCCTCGAAGCTGCGCTCGGGGGCCGTGATGCCGAACTGGCAACGCTCAACAAAGCGGCTGCTGAGGGTCGTGTGTTCGCCCACCAGCCAGCTCCAGCCATGGGCCGCAGGCAAGTGCGTGAGCAAGTCGTCGGCCGGCAAACCGGCGAGCAGCAGATTGCCGGTAAACAGGGCGGGCTGACGCAGCAGTACTTCGCTTCGCGGGTCCATGGATGGCTCCTAAATGCAGAAAACGGGGGCGGAAAACGGGGCGCAGCTTAGCCGACCTGTCGACGCGGCGCACCGGCGAAATAGCCCTGGGCGTTTTCCACCAGCTGCAGAACTATGCGTTGCCGTGCCTCACGGCTGCCCCAAGCGCAATGCGGGGTGATGATCAGCCGTGGGATGTCGGCGGCCAGTAAGGGATTGCCGGCGCTTGGCGGTTCGACGCTGAGCACATCAAAGGCGGCGCCGCCTAAGTGACCGGCGCGCAGTGCGGCGGCCAGGGCTTGTTCGTCAACCAAGCCACCTCGAGCGGTATTCAGCAGCAAGGCGGTTGGCTTCATCGCAGCCAATTGCGCGGGGCCGATCAGGTGGCGGGTTTGTTCGGTAAGTGGGCAATGCAAGCTCAGGGCATCGACCTGCGGGAGCAGTTCGG